>CAKPKI010000009.1 GCA_934167135.1 uncultured Clostridia bacterium | reverse complement strand
TCCATGCACATTCGTCACTTCATTCAAAGCTTATATTTCAAGGATTTCTTTATATTAATTTAAAATAAACCATTAACCTGTAATAAAAATAACAAAAAAATCGAAAAAACTATTGCACAATAAAAAGCAAAATGTTATAATCAAATAGTAAAATAAAAAAAGAGAGGGAGATTAAAAATGAAAAAAAGTTTAATAATAACAATATTAGTAGCAATAATAATAATGGCAAGTGCAACATTAGTAAATGCTACAACAACATCAACATTAGCAGATGAATTATATGCAAAAGGAAGTAAATATGGAATGACAACAGCTGATAAAGTAAAAGTAGAAAGATATTTATCAGAAAATCCAGTAACAGAAGAACAAGCAAATGCAATAATAGCAAAAGCAGATGAAGCAATAGCTGTTATGGAATCAGCTGGAACAACAGACTACAATAAATTAACAAATGCACAAAAAGATCAATTAAAATCAATCGCTAATTCAGCAGCAAGTATAGTTGATGTTAAATTAGTATTTAAAAAAGGAACAGTAGAAATATATGACAATAAAGGTAAATTAATCGAAACAGTTGGACAAAATAATGGAAAATTAGCATATACAGGAAATAATGTTAATGTTGTTTTAACTACTTCTGTAATAGCAATAATTGCCCTTGCTATCACTGTTGTAACAAAGAGAACTGTACATGAAAAATAAATTAGTACAATCAGTAAAAGCAACTATTAGTAGTATAATAGTTGCTTTATTAATTGCAGTATTATTGCTTTTAGGCATAAAACTATTTTTAGGGCGAAAAATAGACGAAGCTTTTACATTAGCAAATAAAGTTTCAATAACAACAGATACAAAAGCAAAAAATGTGCAAACAACAATAAGTACAGACGAAAACACAGAAAAAACAACAATAAAAAATTATCCAGAATATGGAACAGAATATGGAACAATAGAAATAGACAAAATAGGAGTCAAATTACCAATATATTATGGAGATACACTAGAAATATTAAAAAAAGGAGTTGGGCATTCAAGTGGAAGTTACTTTCCAGGAGAAGGTGGTTCAATAGTATATATGGGGCACAATTCAAAAAAAATGTTTAGAAGATTTTCAGAATTGCAAAAAGGAAATGAAATAAAAGTAACAACATCATATGGAGAATATGTATATAAAATTTATGACATGCAGTTAATAAAAGAAACAGAATTAGACAAATTGCCAATTCAGAGAGATAAAGAAATATTAATGGTATATACATGTTATCCATTTAACAATGTAGGATATGCAACACAAAGATATGTAGTATATGCAGAACTAGAAAAATAGTTGCAAAAAGAAAGGAAAATAAAAATGAAAGTAATAATAAATCTTCTAAAATTTATATCTATCACAATACTAACAATATGCCTGATAATTTTAGGAATAACAACAATAGCAACATCAACAATATTAAGCAAAAACTATGTAACACAAAAGTTAGAAGAAACAGACTTTTATTCAGGAACATATAAATTAGTAGAATCAAATTTTGAAAATTATATATATCAATCTGGATTAGACGAAGATGTGCTAAAAAATATATGCACACAAGAAAAAGTAAAAAATGATATAAATATAATGTTGTCAAATATATATAATGGATCAAACCAAACTATAGATACAACAGAAATTGCAGAAAACCTAAATGCAAATATTGACAAATTAGGAATAAAAAACAATCAAAATGAAAATGCTATAAATGAATTTGTAAAAAAAATATGTAATGAATATACAGATACACTAGTTCATAGCAAATATGAAAGTAAAATAAACAATATGTATAAAAAGGCCATAAACATATTAAATAAAGTATATAATATTATAAAAATAGTAACTATATTAGATATAATAGTAATTGTAGCAATAAATAACAAAAAAATAATAAAAGACTTTCAATACTGTGGAATTGCATTAATGGCAATGTCAGTATTTGAAATAATATCATGTCAAATATTAGAAGCAAAGGTAAATATAAAAGGAATAAAAATTTTTAATGATGTATTCTCAAATAGTTTAGTAACAATAATTGAAAATGTAATAAGAAAAGTAAATTCTTTAGCAATAGGAAGTATTGTTATAGCAATATTTTTAATTGCCATTTATGGTTCTGTTGAGATACGCAAAAAAACAAAAGATGAGCCAAATCTAAATAAGGCCAAATAAAATTATACATAGGGAAGGAAAAAAGATGGAAGAACTAGATTTAAAAGAATTAGTACGAATATTTTGGGAAAAGAAAATACAAATAATATTAATAATAACAGTAATGGCAATAGTAGGAATAATATATACTTTAGGGTTTGTAAAACCTAAATATCAAGCAATAACATCATTATTACTAGCAACAAACTCAGCACCAACAAATACGGGAGTAGATTCTTCAATAACAACAACAGATGTTACATTAAATTCAAAATTAGTTTCAACATATAGTAAACTTGTAAAAAGTGATAAAGTAGTAAGAGCGGTAATTTCTAATTTATCATTAAATATGGAAGAAGCAACACTAAAAAAGATAGTTAGTGTTACAGCAGCAGAAGATACAGAATTTATAGAAATTACAGTAAAAAATGAGGACCCAGTATTAGCAACAAAAATTGCTAATGAAATAGCTAAGGTATTTATAGAAAATGTAAAAGAATTTTATGGTGTAGAAAATGTTCATATAGTAGACGCAGCAGAAGTACCACAAGCACCATTTAATATAAATCATTTTAAAGATGTAATAATATTTGCATTTATAGGTGTTGTTATTGCTGTAATGTATGTATTAATAGTAAATATGTTAGATACTACTGTAAAATCTGAAGAAGATATAGAAAAGAATTTTGGACTTACAGTTTTAGCAACAATGCCATTTTATGAAGAAGATGATAACAAAAGAAAGGGGAAAAAGAGAAAATGAAAAAGGACTTGATAGCACATGTAGAACCAAAATCTCATGTGTCTGAACTGTTTAGAACATTAAGGACTAATGTGCAATTTATGAATTCAAGTAAAGGTCTAAGATCTTTATTAGTAACTTCAACATTACCAGGAGAAGGTAAAACATGGGTTGCATCAAATTTAGCAATTGCATTTGCACAAGCAGATAAAAAAGTAATATTAATAGATGCAGATATGAGAAAATGTTGCTTACACAATCTTTTTAAAGTTGCTCCTTGCCCAGGACTTTCAAATTATTTATCAGGTGTAAATGAGAAAAATTTTGAAACACAAGATTTAGCAAATTACATAAGGATAACAAAAGTTCCAAATCTATTTTTGCTACCATCTGGAAATGTACCACCAAACCCATCAGAATTGTTAACAACTGAACAAATGGTAAATTTGTTAGAAGAACTAAAAAGAGAGTTTGACTTAATAATAATAGATGGAACACCATCAAAATTAGTAACAGATGCGGTTATTTTATCAAGATTAGTAGATTCCACAATTATTGTTGCTGGTCATAATATGCCTAAAAAAGATGACTTAGCAAAAGTTGTAAGAGATATTAAAAATGTAGGTGGAAACATTGCTGGAGTTGTTTACAATAAAAAACCAGCATCAGGTAAAAAAAGTAATGAAACTTATTATTATGCTTCTGCCTCAGCAAAGTGGGATTCAAGGAAAAAGCAAGAAATAGAAGCACAACAATTAAGACAGGCTCAAAGAAATAGAACAACAGAAATGTTAAATAGAGATAGAAAACCAGAAGAATATTTAAAAAATGTTATACAGGAAGTAAAAAAAGAAGAAACAAATAATAACACAACAGAAAATAAAGCTTTATTTGAGCCGGGACAATCACCGGAAGAAAGGGCAACAGAAATGTTAAATCAATTTAATGATTATTTGCAACAAGAAAAAGAAAATAGAGATAAGAGGAATATGCAATGATAGATTTTCATTCTCATATATTACCTAACATAGATGATGGCTCTACAAGTGTAGAAGAATCAATTAATTTAATTAAAGAAGCTTCACAAGTAGGGTTTACAGGTATTATAACCACATCACATTACATGAATGGATATTATGAATGTGAGGAAGAACAAAGAAAACAACTAATAGAAGAACTTGTTAAAAAAATAAAAAGAAATGATAATTGCAAAATACCAGAACTATATTTAGGAAATGAAATTTATATTACAACAGATATGGTAGAACTAATAAAAAGTAGAAAAGCTTCAACAATAAATGGAACAAGTTATGTGCTTTTTGAATTACCAATGAATTCTAAGCCACTATTTGATAAAGATGTAATATATAAATTAATAGAAAATGGATATAGACCTATAATTGCACATCCAGAAAGATATAGTTATATAAAAGAGAATACAGAATATGCACAAACATTAAAAAATATGGGAGCATTATTTCAATCTAATTATGGAAGTATTATTGGATTATATGGTAATGAAGCAAAAAGAACTTTAAAGAAATTACTAAAAATGGATTTAATTAGTTTTTTTGGTTCTGATGTTCATGCAACAAACCAGATTTATCCTAAAATTCCAAAAGCATTAAAAAAATTAGAAAAAATAATTTCAACTGAAAAACTTGAAGAACTTACTACATTAAATGCTCAAAAAGTATTAAATAATGAAGAAGTTTAAAATAAAGGCAGGAGCACATCTCCTGCCTTTATGTATGCTTAAACTAAAAACATATATAAAATCAAGAAAAATACTTCTGCCATTACTTATATTATATGCATAAAATCATATAATATACATATTATTCAAAAATATAATTAGTAAATTTAATCTTAACTAGTAAACTTATTTGTTAGCCATATTATTTTCAACTTGTTGAATCATTTTTCTAACCATATTTCCACCTATTTTACCAGCATCTTTAGCTGATATATCACCATTATATCCATCTTTTAAAGTTACACCAACTTCTGAAGCAACTTCATATTTGAATTTATCTAAAGCACTCATAGCTTCTGGTACTAATTTTTTATTACTGTTGTTTGAGTTTGCCATGTTTATTCACCTCCTGCTATATAACATAATTATTGTTTAGAAAAAACTATTGCTTTTTCTAAACTTATGATGTACAATTTGAAAGAAAAATAAACAGGAAATTTTTTGAAAAAATTATATAATAAAAATTAATATAAAAAGAAAGGAAACAATTATGTATAAATTAGCAACAATAGACTTAGATGGAACAATGTTAAATCAATATGGTGTTGTAACACAAAAAACAAAAGAAGCAATAAAAAATGCAAAACAAAAAGGAATAGAAGTTGTAATTGCGTCAGGTAGACCAATAGACTCTATAAAAACAATAGCTCAAGAAATTGAAAGTGAGAAATACTTTATATCAGGAAATGGAGCTATATTATATGATATAGCAAATGATAAAATAATATACGAAAACACATTAAAAAAATCAAAAGTATTAGACATAATAAAAATTTGCGAAGAAAATAGTATATATTATAATATTTATACAGAAAGAGAAATATTGGCTAAAAACTTACAATGTAATGTATTATATTATCATAAAGAAAATCTATATAAAGAAGAAAAAGACAAAACACATATAAACATAGTAGAAAACATTTATGACTATATTTCTAACAGAGATGAAAAAATATTAAAAATAACAGTATGTGATAGTACATCATCTATATTTAAATCAATAATGAGAAGATTAAAAGAAATAAATGACATAGAAGTATTAGAAGTTTCACATATGTCAAGGAAAATAATAAGACAAGGAACAGAAGAAGTTCCAATAGAATATTTTTATACTGAAATTTCTGCAAAAAATGTAGATAAATGGAATGCTATTGAAATTTTGAAAGAAAAAATGCAAATAAAAACAGAAGAAATAATTGCTATAGGTGATAATATGAATGACAAAAAAATGATAGAAAATGCAGGATTAGGAATCGTTATGGGACAAAGTGCACCATATATAAAAGAAATAGCAGATATAATTACAGATTCTAACAGTGAAGATGGTGTGGCTAATGCATTAAATTCTATATCACAATAGAAATATTACAAAAATATTACAAAAATATTAAATTTAGATTACAAAATATATATAATGTTGATTTTGATAAAAACAAGAGGTAAAATATATAAAGATAGCAAATTATGCGAAAATAAGGAGGAATAAAAATGGCGTCAAATCCAATGCAAAGAAAAGCAAGAAATTCATTTCTATTAGGAGTGATAGTAACATTATTAATAGCAGGAGTAATAATTGCATTATTATTTATGCAATTAAAGAACAAAACAGAAGAGCTACAAAAAGAAACAAATGCAAAAAGAAATGTATATGTATTAGCTCAGGATGTAAAATCAGGACAGGTAATAACAGAAGATATGTTTACAACAAAACAAATTAATCAAAATGCAATACCAAGCAATGCAACAGCAACAGCTTCTGTCATAGATACATGGTATTTACAAACAAAAGATGGAAAAACTTTTAACACAGATAACTATAATAATATTAAAAATATAACATTTAATCAACCAACACAAGGATTATACATAAATGAATCTGACTCAATAATTGAAGTTGTTGAAGTTGATGGGAAGAAATATAAAAGTTTAGACAAATATACTGGAGAAAAGAGTTCATTAACAGAAGTTTCTTCAAGAGATGAAGTACTACAAGATGATGATGGAAGTTACATTATTGATGCTAATAGTAGTACAGATAAAATAACAAGAGTATATCAAGAAACAACAACAGGAGAATATTATGTGTATAAACTAAATGCAACAAAAAATGCAAGAGAAAAGGAATATTTAATATTACAAAATGTTCCAGTTGTAGCAAAAGTTTCAATGAATCAAAATACAGTTGTTACACCATATTTAGTAGTTCAATCTGACGAAGTTGTAACAGATGATGTAAGACAACAAGAATATAATATGGTAGTGTTACCAGTAGATTTAATGACAAATGACTATATTGATATAAGATTAATGACACCATCTGGACAAGACTTTATAGTAGTTTCAAAAGTTAAAGTTGATATTCCAACAAATATGGATGGATCATATATATCAGATACAGTAAGAGTTAACTTAAACGAAGAAGAAATATTATCAATGTCAAGTGCAATAGTAGAAGCATATGGGTTATTAGGTGCAAAAATATATGCAACAAAATATGTTGAAGCTGGAATGCAAGAAGCATCATTGCCAACATATACACCAAATGCAGCAGTTACAGCACAAATACAAGCAGATCCTAATATAGTAAATAAAGCTAGTGAAGGATTAGCTGCAAGATACACAGAAGCTGCTAAGAAGAGCAGAAATGATTATTTACAATCATTAATAAATTCTTCAGAAGATTATATGTCAAATATACAAGATAAATCAGATGAAAAAATAACAAACCAAAATTCAGCAAGACAAAAATACCTAGAATCTTTAGGTGGAACAACAAGCAATTAACCAAATAGCAAGGGGATACCCTTGCTATAGGACTTTAAAATAAAACAAAATATGCATAAAAGTTAAGAAAGGGAGACTAAAACATATGAAAAAAATCGGGTTTATTGGTGCCTATGATAAGACAGATGTAATATTAAGCGTTGCAAAAGTTCTTACAATGGCAGAAAAACGAATTTTAATAGTGGATAATACAATAACACAAAAATGTAAATATGTAGTACCAGTTATAAACCCAACGAGATCATATATAACAACTTTTGAAGGTATTGATGTTGCAGTTGGATTTGACAGTTTCGAGAGTTTGAAACAATATATGGGACTAGAAGAAAACGAAAATTTGGATTATGACTATGTAATAGTAGACTCAGATAATTTTGAAGGTATTGCAAAATTTGGATTACAATCAGCAGATAAAACATATTTTGTAACATCATTTGATATGTATTCATTAAAAAAAGGCACCGAATTATTAAAACAATTAGGTGTACCAACTAAAATGACTAGAATATTCTATTCCAAAGATATGCTTAAAGAAGAAGAAGAGTATTTTGACTTTTTAGTATTAGGAACAAAAGCAATATGGAATGAAGAAAAAGTATATTTTTTGCTAGAAAATGGAGATTTGCCTGCAATAACAGAAAATCAACGTATATCAAAAATAAAGTTTAAAAATTTAAGCAATTCATATAAATCAAATATAATATTTTTAGCAAATGATATAGAACCACAATTAGGAAATAAAACACTAAGACTTATAGTAAAAAATCTTTGATTTTTAGAAGGAGTTGAAAAATGTCAATTGTAACATTTTGGAATGATGGTAGAGAACAATCAGGAAATACCCTAACATCAATTGCTGTTGCAACGCGTATGGCAATAGAATGTAATTATAGAATTTTATTAATATCAACAAGTTTTCAAGATCCAACTATGAAAAATTGTTTCTGGGGAGATGAAGTACAAAGAAGCTTAAAATTGTTTGGAGTTAAATCTAATGCTCTAGCAGTTGAAAGCGGAATTGAGGGATTGTCAAAACTAGTAACTGCTAATAAACTAACACCAGATGCAATAACAAACTATACAAAAGTTATATTTAAAGAAAGATTGGAAATTATAAATGGATTTGCTGGTACAAAAGATATTGCAAAAGAAGTAAATCTTTTAGAATATAGAAAAATAGAAAAAACTTATGTAGAATTAATAAAAATGGCAAGCCAATATTATGACATGGTATTAGTAGATGTAGATAAGATGATTTCTCCAGATGTGAGAAACGAGATATTAGAAGCATCAAATTTAAATGTAATAGTTATTTCACAAAAAAAGGAATGCTTAAATAGATATATAGAGTTAAAGAAAAAAAATAAAGAAGTAAATAGTCAGAAAACATTACCTGTTATTGGAAAATACAATAGTGAATCAAAATATAATACTAAAAATGTTATGAAATATGTAGGAGAAAAAAAAGAGCTTAATGTAGTGCCATTTAATACATTATATTTTGAGTCAGCAGAAGAATCTACAGTACCAGATTTGTTTTTAAGACTAAAAAGCGTAAAAGACACATCAGACGCAAATTACATTTTTATGCAAGATGTGCTAAAACTTATGGATAAAATTATAGATAAATTGCAAGAATTGCAAATGAAAATGGGGTGAAAAAATGACACTAACTAATATATTATTAACAATAGTTGTTATAATACTTGCTGGAGGAGGCATAGCATATTTTGTACAAAAAAATAAAAATGCAGAAGTAGAAGAAGAAATAGAAAAAGACGAAAAGACATATACATTAGAAGCAATGAGAGACTTCGTAAAAAAGAGATTAGACGAAATAACAAAAGTTAATTTATATGATATTGGTTTATCAGAAGAAGAATTAAAACGTAGAAAAAGCAAAAAATATGCCTTGAAAAAAGCATTAAAAGGTTGTACATATGGTGATGTTAATGATAAAAGATATGTAAAAGAACTTATATCAGATTTATTAGCAAAAGAATATGGTGTAAATGAATCTAATATATCAACTGCAATTCCGTTTGATATGCCATCATTACTTACATCACAAGACAGATTTGATATATTAATTTATGTATACAAAAAAGAATTTGGATATGAAGCATTAACACAAATTATAAAAAGATATAATTTAGCAACATTAAAATATTTGGAGGGTGAAACAAAACCTTCTTATGTAATAACTGAAGATGAAATAGACCAAATATTTGAAAAAGAAAAAATAATGTTAACATTCCAAGACAAACTTGAAATTGTAGTTCAAAGAATATATCAACATTATAAAGGATATAGTTCAATAGACGAAATTAGAGATATGAATATAGATGGTGTATCTGGTGGTGTATCTGGTTTACCAGAGAGCTTTTTAAGCCAGGTAGCACAGACAGATGGAGATTATTTAGACCAGGTAGCTGAACACAAAGTTCCAAGAGCTTGTGACAGTATATGGATATTCTTCCAAGGTAAATCAATACGTTTAGCATTTTTATCATTTGGTTCAGAATCAGAACTAAAAAGAGTATGTCAAAATATTTATAAATACAATAATCCAGGACAGTTATCAGATACAAATGGTTACAAAATCAATGAAATGAAAGATGGTTCTCGTGTTGTTGTAGTAAGACCATCAATGTCAGAAACATGGGCATTCTTTGTAAGAAAGTTTGATGTTAAAAGAGCAACAGTTGAACAATGGACAGGAGAAATGCCAGGAAGTGACAAAGTAATAGATTTATTAAAATTCCTTGTAAAAGGAGCAAGAATTACATCAATCACTGGTGAGCAAGGTTGTGGTAAAACAACACTACTTATGGGTATGATTGAAAATATATATGAAACAATGAACTTGCGTATTACAGAAACTGCTTTCGAGTTGCACTTAAGAAAAGTTTATCCAACAAGAAACATTTTGTCAATGCGTGAAACAGATACAATATCTGGACAAGAGTGTTTGGACGTACAGAAAAAGACTGACGGTTCTGTAAACATCATAGGTGAGGTTGCAACAGACCCCGTAGCATCTTGGATGATTCAATCTGCACAGGTTGCATCTAAGTTTACACTATTTACTCACCATGCTAAAACATTCCCAGACTTAGTAACAGCTCTACGTAACTCTATGTTAAGAGCAGGTGTATTTAAAAATGAAAAAACTGCTGAAGAGCAAGTTGTACAAGTTTTAAACTTTGATATACATCTACAAAAAGACTTTAGAGGAAGAAGATATATTGAAAGAGTAACAGAATGTATTCCAATAGTAGATAGAACAACATATGATCATGACTATAAAGGTGAAAAAACTATGGATGGAAAAGTTCAAAAATTCTTTGAAAATGCAACAACATATTTTTCAAAAATAACAGAACAAAATTTATACAGATATCAAAACATACTAGAATATGTTGATGGAGAATATCAAATAACAAATAAAATAACAGATAAAAACCTTGCAGAAATGAGAGCCAATATGGATGAATCAGATTTAGATGAATTTGATAATTTTGTTGATACATATTGGGGTGACCAAGTTAAAAAAACAAAAAGAGTAAAAGCTAAAACACAAAAATAATTAATATAGGAGGTGTTCTTATAAATGAGTACACAAATGCTAAAATATATAATGATTATAACAGTTGTACTATTTGTAGGCATTATTATAGCATATATTATCTTGAAAAAAATGATGGGTAAATCAGAATATGCAAAGATGAAAAAATTACAAGAGGGAACAAGGGCAGAGGGATTTTCATCAGACATAATGTACCAGAAAATATATATAAGACTTATTAGGACACCTTTTCTAAAAAGATATTTATTTAAACTTAGAAGAAGGCTAGAAATAGTCAATATTGATGATGAATATACTACAAGAAAAGAAGCTGCAAAGATAATGGTAAAAGCGATTTTTATGTTTGTCTTTGTAGCACTAATAACAATTCTTATAACACATAATAACTGGTTATTGATGTCAATATTAATAATTTTCGAATTATTTATTGTAGACACAATGGTACAGGGTATGGTTGATAAAATTGATAATAATTTATTAAAAGAACAAATAGATTTTTTTGCTGAAATAAGACATGCTTATCATGAGTATAACATGGTAGAAGAAGCAATATATCAAGTATCATTAGATGATGAAAAAAATGTGTCTAAACAAGGTGAAAAGATTTATGAAATACTATGTTCAGATGATCCAGAAACTGAACTAGAAAAATACTATGATGTAGCTCCAAATGATTATTTAAAAGAATTTGCTGGTATATCATATTTAACACAAGAATTTGGAGATAGAAAAGGAGATGATGGTTCTTCTTTATATCTAAAAAATGTTGATAATATAACACAAGAAATGCAATTAGAAATATTAAAAAGAGATAAATTAAATTATGTATTTCAAAGTTTAGCTTTTATTTCAATTGCACCAGTACTGCTATTAGAGCCATTAAAAGCTTGGGCAGTATCAAATTTTAATTTTACTTCAAGTTTTTATAATGGAAAACTTGGATTAGTAGCACAAATATTAATTGTACTTTTAACAGTAGTATCATATATAATTACAAGAAAATTGAAAGATAATGGTGGAGTTCAAGTTGCAATTGCACATAATGACCATCCATGGCAAGAAAAAATATACAATGTACCTATTTTAAAGCAAGCAATAAATTGCTTTATACCTAAAGCTGGAACAAAAGATTACAGAAAAATGCAAGAGTTAATGAAAGACTCTGCATCAAAAGCAAAAATGGAATGGATATATATAAACAGATTAATGTTAACAATAGCAACTTTTATATGTTCAATTATATTTTTTATAATATTACATAAAGTAGCAGTAAATTATGTTTATACAAACCCAACAACAGAGCAAACAATAATTGGGGCGATGTCAGAAAAGAATCAAAGAATAGCAGAGGATTTAACAAAACAGGATAATTACTTTTTGGATAGATTAAAAGGTGATTTAAAAATAACTCAAGATAAGGTAGAAAGAGAAATGGTAAATTCTCCTTATTATGAAGAAGATGACGAAAAATTAGAAACAGATGCTCAAAGAATAATGGGAAAACTAAAAATTGTAAATTCAGAGCAGATGCAATGGTTTGAGATTCTGTTATCATGCGGTTTTGCATTAATAGGATATATGGCACCTGTTTGGATGATGATTTTCCAGAAATTTATGAGAAAGCTTGAAATGGAAAATGAGGTAATGCAATTCCAAACAATTATACTAATGTTGATGAAAATTGAAAGAATTAGTGTAGAAATGATTTTGGAATGGTTAGAAAGATATGCTAATATTTTTAAGGAACCTATTGCAAAATGTGTAAATAACTATGAAGCAGGAGCTTGGGAAGCACTAGAAGAACTTAAAAATTCTGTAACAAACCAAGATATGATTAGAATAGTAGAAAGTTTACAAGCAGCAGTAGAAAAAATACCAATAAGAGAAGCATTTGATGAATTAGATGCAGATAGAGATTATCACCAAGAAAAAAGAAAAGATACAAACAATCAATTAGTATCAAGGAAAGGTTTAATTGGTAAAGGTGTAGGATTTGCACCAATGATTTGTCTATTTGTTGGTTACTTAATTATTCCATTAGTAGTAATTGGATTAACAAGTATGACAAGTGCATTTAGTCAAATGAGTGCATAAACACGGAGGTTTAAATGGAAAATGTAACAAAAGCATTATTAATTGCAGCTGGATTATTAATATCAATTATGATTTTGTCTTTACTAGTAATGTTTTGGGGGCAGGTATCTGGATATTATGAGGAAAAACATAAATCAAAAATAATAGAACAAGATACTGAATTTAATGCTAAATTTGATAATTATACTGATGAAGTTATAAGAGGAAATGAACTTATGTCAGTTATGAATAAGGTGGTTGATTATAATACTGCTATAGCCGACATGGAAGGTTATGATAAGATAATTATGACTGTTGATTTTAAAGGATATCAGAACAATGAATTTCAATATTCAAGTTCTGATTCTAACCCAAATTCTACAGAGTCAATATTTAAAAATATAATTGGCAGTAATGGTAAATTATCAAATACTCAAAGTAGTGATTCTAATTTAGAGGCGATTACTAATTTAGCTGGAAATATTTCAGCTGAAACAGGTTACTCTGATATGCAATTACAAAAATTATCTTCTGAAATACAGAATATTGCAATAGATTCGCAATTAAATTCTAATAAAATATCAGATAATCAAAAAATGGCATTAAAAGAAACAAGAAATAAGAAATTGCAAAATATTTTAGGTAAATCTAAAGCTGATAGTTTATCAAATGAACAAATGAGTAAATTGATTAAGGCAACAGAAAAATATTATCAATATACACAATTGAAAAGGGCTATGTTTAGATGTACGGGAGTACAACATAATACAACAGAAAATGGAAGAGTAAATGGAATTACATTTGAAGTTGTAGTTGAAAATAATAGAGTGAAATTTAACTAATTGAAAGGATTCATATATGGAGAATGCAGTTAAAGCATTATATATAGCTGCTGGTGTATTAATAGCAGTAATGATTTTGTCATTGGCTTCTGTATTATATGCTAGTTTACAAGGTTATGTGGAAGATTCAAATAATAGAATAAAAAGTAATGATATAAATAGTTTTAATACTCAATATCTTAATTGTATAAATATTAGTAATGGAACTAAAGAGTTTGATATAACAATACAAGATGTTGTTACAATTGCAAGTAGTGCATATGAAAGTAATAAAGAACATTCATATAATGTTAATGACTGGGAAGTAAACGAGAATTCTTTATATGTTGCAGTTTATTTAAAAGGTACTCGTATTGATCAAACTATAAATGAAGAAATGGCACAAATTTTACAATCACATAAAGAAGATACATTTATTTGTAGTTCAGATGATATAAAAATAAGTAGTGGATCTGGACAAGTTTATAGTATAAATTTTAGATAATACTTAGGTGAAAATGTTGCAATTTGAAAAAATTAATGTTATAATGAGGGAAAAGGATGAAAAAAATGTTTATCTTTTTAACAATTGTTGTTATTATTGTAGCATTGATAAGCTATAAATATATTTCATATAAAAATGAAATTAAAGAAATACAAAAAGAAAATGCAGAGTTTGATAAATATAATGGACAAGAAGTTTATGGCTTAGATGTTGCTTCGATGATAAATAAAGCAATTGATAAAAATACTAAAAATAAAGTAGAAAAAAACGAAGATGGAAGTTTTAAACAAAATGATAGTACTTCTATAAACATAGAGGTATATATGGCAGATAATGAAACGACTTATAATATGGAAACAATTTATAAGTCTGGTACAGAGCAATTTGTACAATATTATGGGAATATAAAATTTAAGTGTTCAAATATTGAATATCATAAAAATACGGGAAGAATTAAATACATAAGATTTGAACAAGTTACAAATAGTTAATAAGGTTCGGCATAAGCCGATTTTAATAAACAAAAGTTAATAGAAAAAGGAGGGAGATACTATGGAGAACGCAACAAAAGCATTATTAATTGCAGCAGCAGTTTTAGTAGCTATATTAATTATATCTTTGGGATTAGCTGTATATAATAAAGCATCTAATGCCACAGATACAGCAGATTTAACAGCAGCAGAGATACAAGCACAAAATGAGAAATTTGTAAAATACGAGGGAAAGAGTAAAAGAGGAAATGAAGTTAATGCTTTATTAGAAACTGTTATGAATTATAATATAACAACAAATTCAACAGTAGTTACTGTAGATGGAACAGGTGCAACAGGAGCTGGTGGTGGAACTAATAAGGTTTCATTAAGTGCAGATGGTAAGTCAATATCAACTAAAGCTGACACAAGTAAATTATATGATATAGAATGTACTAGAACTGATGGTGTAGTTAGCGCAATTACAATTACAAATCATACATAATCATTTGAGAAGGGGGATATACTTATGGAAAATGCAGTAGAAGCTTTAAAAATTGCAGGAGCAGTATTAGTGTTTGTATTGGCATTGTCATTGAGTATATCTTCTTTGTCTCAAGCCAATTCATCAGTTAGTACAATAGCAACTATATATGATAAAGAAGCACAATATCAATATGTAAAACCAACAACTAATCTAAATAGAACTGTAGGAGCTGATACAGTGGTATCAACTATGTATAGAGCTTATTCTGAAAATATAAAAATAGTTTTTCAAAAAAGTGATAAAAGTCCATTACCAATATATTATAAAACAAATCAATCTGGAAAAAAAGTTGATGAAAATAATATAGAGGTTAATGATCCAAATAGAGCAATGATTATAAATGTAATTGACCTTTCAGAAGAAGGGTTTGCTACATTAGATTCAGCAACACAACATTTAAGCATGATTCTTGCGGGAAAAAACAAATGGAAAGCTCAAGCTAATGATGAAGGAAATCAAACAATGTTAGATATGCTAAAAGATACACAATATGGAAATCAATTTATGGAAATAAATTATCCAGATGGATTTTATGAGTATTTATCTAAACATACATTTGTTGAAAGTTTAGGCGAATATTATCAAGGTGGAAGTAATGACAATGAAACTGCTAGTGCTACGAAAATAAAGAAAAGAGTAATTGTGTATACTTTAAAAGATTAAAAGGAGTTAAAAATGGAAGATACAACAATGGATATAATAGGAATATTTATTGCTGCTATATTGATGTTTTTGGTTCCATTGTTTTTAATTGCAGATAGAGCAGATGATATATCTCAATTAGTTGCTCAAACTGCTACTACTGAATTTGTTAATGAAGCAATAAAAGAAGGAGTAATAACATCAGATAATTATCAGAGATTTACATCAGCATTAGTTACATCTGGAAATACTTTTGACATTGATTTAGAGGTAAAAATATTAGATAAAACTACATCAAAGGCATTAACAGATTCGGATCCGACTCAAATTGGCAATAATTCTTATTATTCATTATATACAAGCCAAGTTGAAGAAAAAATAGGAAATTCAGCAGCAAGTGGAACAACTAATAATAGGTATGGAAAATTGATATTAAAACAAGGAGATCAAATATCTGTTACAGTAAGAAATAGCAGTAGAACATTATCACAAGCATTACAAAATGTTTATTATAATATTTCTGGAGGAGATATTCACATTATTGTTGCTGCTTCATCAGGAACAGTAGCAATAAATGGTTCGACAGGAACAACATAAAAGAATGGTTATTCAATAAAAATAATCATTCTTTTTTTGACTATAAAGATTTAATTTCATCTTTACTTAAACCTGTTATCTCAACAATATCATCTATTGGCATTTTTTTGTTTTTTAATTTTTTGGCTATTTCAATTTGTTTAGATTTTTCGCCCTCAGCGCGACCCTCAGCGCGACCTTCAGCGCGACCTTCAGCGCGACCCTCAGCGCGACCTTCAGCACGACCTTCGGCACGACCTTCAGCACGACCTTTGGTAAAACCTTTTTTATGTCCTTCACGTTCACACTGTTTTTTATAAGTTGCTTGGTCCATTAAGAAACCAGCTCTAGCTTCAACTATACGTTGGAAATCTGGATCACCACTTAGGTAGGCTAATTCTTCTTCTGCTTGTTTCCAATAAAAGTTTCTACACATAATTTTTTGAACCTCCTTATTTTCCGGATTTTCAATAAATTTTAGCCATTGTGCAAGTTCATCATTAATGACATCTGTTTGAATTTTAGGTATTTCTAGTACATGCATTTCAATATTATTGGTAATAATAGTTTCTGAAAAATCTTTCTCTCTTAAATTCCATATAGTATGGTATTTAGATATGTGCTTTAATTGATTAAGATTGTAGCCCGCAATTAATATTGAAATAGATGGTTTTAAAACATCGTAGTCTTGACCTTTTGAAATTTTCAAAGAGTGCATATTTGCCCAATAATCAAGCATTCGTTCTGGCATGAACTGATAAGGAGCAACTTGGAGTTCTATATTGCAATCTTCTCCATTATTAAATTTTGCTCTAATATCTAATCTACCTATTTTGGAATTAGGACTGTTGCCTAACATTCTTTTATTAACATCTAAATCAATAGTATTAATTTTTCTTTGTAAAATTAAAGATAATAAATGTGCTGTGATTTTGCTATTTTTTGGATTTCCAAATAATTCTTGAAATACAATATCATTACTAAGATTTAATAATTTATCCGGCATTTTTCACCTCCTATTATATAAAATTTTTTTTGTTTTTGCAATGTTTTTTGAAATTTAAATTATAATTTTATAAAATTGAGGCATTCCCTTTTTTGTATAAGAATAAAAACAATTGATACAACTTATTTTTTGGAATTAACATTTACAATTTTAAAACTTAATTTGAAATAAAGCAACATAACATTGCAAAAGTATTATACAATATAAATTTGGAAAATTCAAGAAATTTCTAAAATTTTTCATGAACATTCGACACTTCATTCAAAGCTTATATTTAGAGTATTTATATGTATTAATTTAAAAGAATCCATAATACTGTAATGAAATGTATAAAAATAAAACTAATACAAATAATAAAATAAAGGAGTGAAAAGAATGAAAACACTCAAGAAAATTATTTTATTATTTATACTAATATTTATTTATATGTATATATTATCAAGAGGATACTATCCAGAAACAATTGCAGTAAAAGGAGAAGATATAAAAATATCGGATATTCAAGTAATACCAGTAGGAGATGTTGTTGGAATAAAATTATTTACAAGTGGAGTATTAGTTGTAGGAACATCTGGAATAGAAAGTGAAGATGGTAATATATATAAACCATATGAAAATACAGAAATAAGAGAAGGCGATTCTATAATTTCAATTAATGATATAATAATAAATAATAAAGAAGAATTAATAGATGCAATAAATTTAAATGAAGGAAAAAGCATTAATATAAAATTTTTAAGAAATAATCAAGAAAAAAACTGTGAAATACAACCAGTAAAAGACAAACAGGGAGAATACAAAATAGGGCTTTGGGTAAGAGATAGTGCCGCTGGAGTAGGAACAGTAACATTTTATAGTGATAAAACTCAAACATTTGCTGCTTTGGGACATCCTATAACTGATATAGATACAGGGGATATAATACAAACTTCATCTGGAGAAATTGATGATGTAATGATAGTTTCTATTGTTAAAGGAAAAGAGGAACAACCAGGAAAACTCCAAGGTACAATAAGGTCAAATAGTGAAATTGGGAGTATATATAAAAATACGCAATATGGGATATATGGAATAATTAAAAATCCACAA
The DNA here is from genome assembly GCA_934167135.1 of uncultured Clostridia bacterium. Classification (GTDB taxonomy): domain Bacteria; phylum Bacillota; class Clostridia; order TANB77; family CAG-508; genus CAG-269. The sequence continues at coordinate 6,692 of CAKPKI010000009.1, read as the reverse complement.
AATATAAATATAGATAATTCTAGAAAAATGAATGTAGCATTAAGACAAGAAATAGAGTTAGGTCCTGCAAAAATTTTATCTAATATTGAGGGAGAAACAAAAGAATATAATGTAGAAATACAAAAAACATATTTGAATAATAATTATGATAATAAAAGCATGGTAGTAAAGGTGACTGATGAAGCATTATTAAATAAAACTGGTGGCATAGTACAGGGAATGAGTGGTTCGCCAATAATACAAAACAATAAATTTGTTGGTGCTATAACACATGTATTTGTTAAAAATCCGAGTGTGGGTTATGCAGTTTTTGCTGATAGAATGATAAGTGAACTTGAATAAATATTTTTACTGATTAATGTTTTATTTTAAATTCATACAAAGAAATCCTTGAAATATAAGCTTTTTATTACATTTAAAGCTTATATTTCAAAGATTTCTTTTGAAAATTTTGTCAAAACCATTATTTCAGTAACTAAATATTTATAATTTTTTTCAATTTTTATTGACAAAAAAAATCATATTTTATATAATGATTATAGAACATACGGAGGGGATAAATAAAATGAAAAAAATTATAACAAGTATTTTAATAACAATGTTAATGAGTGTAGGAATGATGGGAGCAGTATATGCTGCACAATTAGAAACAACTATAGATATCACAGCAAGTACAACAGAAGTATCAGCTGGAGATAAAGTTGTATTTTCGTTTATATTAAAAAATGTAAAAAACGCAACAGATAATTCAATAGGAGCAATAGAAGGAGTTGTAACATATGACACAAACTTTTATGAATTAGTTACAGGAGTTACAAACACATCATTTACTGCTGGTGGAGAATCAGGAGGAAAATTTAATGTGATGTGTGGAGATGCTAAAGAAGGAGACACTGTAGCAATAATGACATTAAAAGTAAAAGACAATCCAACTGGAAATGGAGTAGTTAAATTTACAAATCTATCTGCTTCAGATGGAGATGTTAATAGAGGAGATGAGGCAGTTGCAGTAACAACTGATAAGACAATTACAATTAGCTTAAAATCAACAAATTCAGGAGAAGATAAAGAAGAACCATCAGATACAGATAAAACACCAACAGACACAACAAAGCCATCTGACACAACAAATCCAAGTGAAACACCATCAGATACTACAACAACACCAAGCGAAGAAACTCCAACAACAGATGGAGTAACAGTATCTGTAGGTTCAAATACTACTGATACTACAACAGCAAATGCAACACTTCCAAAAGCAGGAACAAATATAATATTAGTAATAGCATTAGTTGTAACATTAACAATTGCAGTTGTAGCATATAATAAGAGTAAAAAATTTAGAGATATAAAATAAAAAAGAAAATGATATCTAATTTATTGTTAGGTATCATTATTTTTGTCACAAAAATAGTGCAAAATTCGACAAATTATGATATAGTATATAAGAAGAACAAAATAAGGAGAAAAAGGTTGAAAAATAATTACAATTTTTTCAACCTGGTTTGTGTCGTGAGGAGGGAAAGAAATAAAAAATGAAAATATCAAATATATTTAAACATATAAATTTAGTCACACATCATAAATGGTTAGTATTTAAGTTATCATGTAAAGTAGGAGTACCATGGAGAGGCTTTATGCATGACTGGTCAAAATTTTCTCCGACAGAATTTTGGGAAAGTGTAAAATATTATGATGGTCACAAAAGTCCAATAACAGTATGCAAAGAAAGTATTGGCTATTCAAAGGCATGGTTACATCATAAAGGTAGAAATAAACATCATTATCAGTATTGGACAGACTTATCATTAGAAGAACCAAATGTAATAATGCCATATCAATATGCAGCAGAAATGGTATGTGACCAAATTGCAGCTGGTATTACATATAATGGAAAAAAGTGGAAAAGGGACACACAATTGGAGTATTATGTAAATAGAGAGCGAAAAAACCTAATAAATTTACATATAGATAATTTCCTATTTGCAACATTTACAGAAGTAAGTAAAAATGGTATTGAAAAGACATTAACCAAAAAAAACATTAAAGAATTATATGAAAAATATTGTGTTAGAATGGAGAATTTAGATGAGAATAAGATTTAAACCTTGGGCGAGACCTGAATTAGAGGCTAGTAATTTTTATAGAGATAATCCAGAAGAAATAAAGGACAACTGGAAAAAAGAATTTAAAAATCAAAGTAATCCAATAAACTTAGAACTTGGATGTGGAAAAGGTCAATTTATATCACAATTAGCTGTGAAAAATGCAGATATAAATTATATTGCAATAGACTTAGTTGATGCAATGCTTGGGCTAGCAAAAAGAAATGTAGAACAAATATATTATGAAAATAAGAAAGAAGTAGATAATCTTATATTAACAAGGTTTGATATTCAAAGAATTGATTTGATTTTAGGAGAAAAAGACAATATACAAAGAATATATATAAATTTTTGCAATCCATGGCCAAAAGGAAAACATAGAAAAAAAAGATTAACACATACAAGGCAATTGGAAAAATATAAAACATTTTTAGCAAAAGATGGAGAAATATATTTTAAAACAGATGATGATGATTTATTTAACAGTAGTTTAAAATATTTTGAAGAGGCAAGTTTTAAAATATTAGATAAAACATATGATTTACATTCAGAACCAATATGGGAAAACAACATAGAAACAGAGCATGAAAAGATGTTTAGTGAGCAAGGAATAAAAATAAAAGCATTAATTGCAAAAAAAATTTAAAAATGTATTGTCAAAATAAAAATAATGTGATACTATATTAAAGTAATTGATGTAGGGGTATAGTGTCAATGGTAGCACATCGGTCTCCAAAACCGCCTGTGTGGGTTCGAATCCTACTACCCCTGCCATATTTTTAAATTAGGGGGCAAAAAATAGATATTAAATCTATTTTTTATCGTAAAAGTTTAGTTTTAAAACTAAACTTTTTTTGCAAGAAAGGAGCCCTCACAGATGAACAAAATAATAACTCAAATAATAATTTTTGTAATAATAATATATTTTTTATTCATACCAACAATGTCTGCACAAACAAATCCACAACCAATTGAAAAAGGAGAGAAAATCTTTTATGGGAATGTAAACTTTGCATGGCCAATTCCTGGTTATACAACAATATCATCACCATTTGGAAAAAGAAATGCTCCCACATCTGGAGCTTCAACATATCATAAAGGAACAGACATACCAGCACCAGAAGGAACATCTTTAATTGCAACTTGTGATGGTATAATAACATTTACAGGCTTTTTAGGAGGAGGTGGATATACTATAACAATAACAACAGCAGAAGGATTAAAAATTTCGTATTGTCATGTTTCTCCTAATTATATTGTAAAAATTGGAGATTATATAGAACAAGGACAATTAATAGGAAAAGTAGGACCAAAGTATGTATATGGAGTTGTTGGGAATAACTATAAAGATGCAACAGGAAAACCTACAAATGGAGCAACTACAGGTTGTCATCTACATATAGGTTTTAGAGTAGATGGGGAATATGTAAATCCAATGGAATACTTAAAATAATATAGAAAAAGAGGGATATAATATGGCTTTTGATGGAATCGTAACAAAAAAAATAGTAGAAGAATTACAAGATATAATAGGAAGTAAAATAGATAAAATATATCAACCAGATAAAAATACAATAGTATTAGGATTATATTTAAATGGAAAAAACTATGCATTAAATATTTGTATAGAATCACATAATTGCAGAATAAATTTAACAACACACCAAAAAACAAATCCTTTAGTAGCACCTAATTATTGTATGTTACTAAGAAAACATTTAATAGGTGGAAGAATTTCTGCTATTGATATGGTTGGATTAGAAAGAGTTGTAAAAATAAAAATAGAAACAATAAATGAGTTTAATGAAATTGAAGAAAAAACATTAATAGTAGAACTTATGGGAAAACATAGTAATGTAATATTAGTAAACTCGTCAGAAAAAATAATAGATTCAATAAGACATATAGACTCCAGAAATTCATATAGAGAAATACTGCCAGCAAGGATATATTATTTTCCAAAATCAGAAAAGACAGAATTTACAACAATACAAGGTTTTGACGAATTTAAAAGAAAAATACTAGAAAATGGAGAAGATGACATAGCAAAGGCAATATCTAATACATTTATAGGTTTTAGTTATATATTTACAAAATCAGTAGCAGAAAATCGAGAAATAGAAGAAATATACAAATATATATGTGAAATAATTGAGGCAAAAGACAATTTAATGTTTGAACAAATATATAAAAAAGATAAAAAAACAGATTATATTTTAAAAATTAATAATGTTAAAGATAAAGAACAATTTAAATTGAACTTTTTTATAGACGATTTTTATTCTGAAAAAGAAACTATAGAAAATTTTAAAAATTACAGAAATACTCTTTTAAGAATGATATTAGAAACAATAAAAAAATATGAAAAAAGATTAGAAAATATAAATCTTAAACTTAAAGAATGTGATGAAATGGAAAAATATAGATTATATGGAGAGTTAATAACAGCTAATTTATATAGACTAACAAATGAACATTCTACTAGTATAGAAATAGAAAACTATTATGATAATAACAAAATAATAAAAATACCAATGGATGTAAAATATTCACCAAATATAAATGCAAAAAGATATTTTAAAAAATACTCTAAACTGAAAAATGCCTTTGATATAGTTACAAAACAAAAAAAAGAAACTGAAAAAGAATTAAAATATATAGAAAGTATAGTATATGAGCTAGAAAATAGTTCAAATATAGAAGATTTAGAATATATTTTTGAAGAAATAAGCGAAAATGTTGTTTTTAAAGAAAGATTAAAAAAGAGAGAAAAGAAAAACAAAAATACAAAAAACAAAAAGAAAAAACAAAAATATATGCCAATTGAATATAATATAGAAGGTTTTAAAATTTATGTTGGTAGAAATAACAAAGAAAATGATTGGCTTACATTATCTTTTGCAAATAAAACAGATATATGGTTTCATACAAAAGATATTCAAGGAAGCCATGTCATTTTAAAAATAGAAAAATCTGAACCAGTATCTGATGAGATTTTAGTAAAATGTGCCGAGATTGCAGCAAAATACAGTAAAGCAAAGGAATCTTCTAATGTTCCAGTTGACTATTGTCAGGTTCAATATATAAAAAAACCGAATGGTGCAAAACCAGGAATGGTTATATTTACAAATAATAAAACTTTAAATGTAAATCCATTGAATTTTAGCATAAAATAAGTAACCAAATTTCATTTGAAAATTCTATCAAAATTATTAGCTAATAACAAGAGATTGTAAATATTGTGGACAAATAAAAAATAATATAGTAGAATAATGAAAAAGAACTATAATAATTGGAGATGAAAAGAATGAGAAAGTGGAATAAAGAAAACAATATATCAATAGCAATGTGGTTAATATTTGAAATAATTGCAGTATCTTTATTCATAAATACAGGAAAAATATTTTACCTATTCAATTTCACATATATAGGTAATTGTATTGCATTAGGTCTGTTTTTAATGGCACATAAAAATAAATACGCAAGAAATTTCGTCCAAATTAGTGTTGGATTATATATGCTTATATATTTAGGAATTATATGCAGAGAAAATATGCAAATTGAAGGCTTTTGGTACTATCTATTTTTAGGAGTATTTGAATCAGCAACAATACATTATTTTGTGGCAAAAATATGTGGACCACTATTTTTCGGGAGAGGTTGGTGTGGATATGCTTGTTGGACAGGAATGATATTAGATTTACTTCCATATAAAACGCCAAAAAAGAACAGAGAAAAATTAGGATGGATTAGGTATATTGTATTTTTATTATCATTATCATTTGTAGGAGCATTATTTATTTTTAAGATTGATAATATAGAAAATATAATGTTTTGGGCATTCATAGTAGGAAATGTAATTTATTATATATTAGGAATATTGTTAGCATTTTTATTTAAAGATAATAGAGCATTTTGTAAATACATTTGCCCAATTACAATATTTTTAAAGCCAACTAGTTACTTTTCATATTTAAGGGTAAGATGTGACAATAACAAATGTATTAAATGCAAAAAATGTATAAAAAATTGTCCAATGAATGTAGATATGTTAAACAATTCAAGGAAAAGAAAAAATGGGACTGAATGTATACTATGTTGCAATTGTATCAAAGAATGTCCACAAAATGCATTAAAACTATTGGGAAATTAGTATAGAAAAAGGAGAAAATAATGTCAGATTTTGTACACTTACATATACACAGTGAATTTAGTTTATTAGATGGAGCAAATAGAATAAAAGACTTGCCAGTAAGAGCAAAAGAGCTAGGAATGAATGCAATTGCAATAACAGATCATGGAGTAATGTATGGAGCTATTGACTTTTATAAAGCATGTAAAAAAGAAGGAATAAAGCCAATAATAGGGTGTGAGGTATATGTTGCACCACGTTCAAGGTTAAATAAAGAGCCAGGCATAGATAATAGATATAATCATTTAATATTATTAGCTAAAAATAATCAGGGATATAAAAATTTAAGTAAATTAGTATCAATAGGATTTACAGAAGGCTATTATTATAAACCAAGAATAGATTTAGAAGTATTAGAAAAATATCATGAAGGAATAATATGTTTAAGTGCATGT
>CAKPKI010000008.1 GCA_934167135.1 uncultured Clostridia bacterium | reverse complement strand
CATTACTATATTCATAAACAACATCAATCAGTAAACAAATTGCCATGCACTAAAAAAACAAAAGAAAAAATCCTAGATATTTTCAATTATATTCTTAATTATAAATATAAAAATAATGTTGTATATGTTCCAATTAATATTGCAATATATACAGAAGATAGAGCTATTGCAGAACTAATTTCTTTTATAATATATGACTTTATGTATTTTTTTAACTATTTTCCAACAGAAACAGATAGATATTGTAAGTTTATTGATAAAATTCTCCTTGATAAATCTACTATTAAAAATATATATTACGACAATGGAAGAGAAATAAATGGAATGTTATTATTACATAACATAGAAGATTTATTGCTTTTAGAAGATATACAAAGAAAAATTATGTTAGGTAATTTAGCTATAGAAATAGAAAAACATAATGAGAATGTATGCACAGTTATATACGGAAATAAAAAAGAAATACACAAATTATTTGAAAATAACCAAAACTTATCTCAAATACTATTTAATGTTGAAATAGATGTAGATAATATGAATGAAGAAAACATATATAAAATGATTATACATGATTTTGAAGAAATAACAGTTGTGAGTGATGATGTAAAAGAGAAACTAAGAAAATATATAAATTCATCGTATAAGAAGAGTGAACTGAAAGATATAGCATATGCTGAAAAATTATACAATTCTATTGTACTAAAGCATAATAGCAAATTCGATTTTAAAGATGATACAATGATTTCAATAGATGATATTCCAGAACCCATAAATGAAAAAGATTAATGAAACTATATATGTAAGAAAAATATGTTAATAGGAGGAGTTAGAGTGAAAAATAAAAGCATAGAAGAATTAAAGGATTTAGTAAAACAAGGAAATACAAAAGCAATGTATGTGCTAGCATATAAATATTATTATGGATGGGGTGTAACTAAAGATACTAAAATTGCATTTAATATGTTCAAAGAATTAGCAGAAAAATATGAAGATAAGAGCGTAAGTTATTATTTAGGAGAAATTTATTATTTTGGAAATATTGTTGAGAGAGATTATGAAAAAGCATTTGAATATATAACAAAGGCATTAGAATATAATAGTAAAGATAATGATGCTAAATATTATTTAGGTTTAATGTTATATGACGGGAATGGGACGGAGAAAGATGAAGAAAAAGCTGTTAAAATATTTGAAGAACTATATAATAAATTTGAATATGATCCTGCATTATTAATGTTAGCAGAAGCGTATTATTATAGTTCTGAAAAAGATTTTGCAAAGGCATATGAATATTGTAATATTATACTAGATAATTCGGACAGATATATAAAATCAAGTGAAGAAGAAGATAGAATAAAAGAAATTTTAGGAAATTTGTATTATTATGGACAATATGTAGAAAAAGATTATGAAAAAGCTTTAAAATATTATAAAGGTATAGTAAATGATAAAAAAGGAATTATAGCTTTTAATATAGGTCTTAGATATTATTATAAAAAAACAGGAGAAGCAGAAAATCAGCAAAATGCATTTGAATATTTTAAAAAGTCAGCAGAAAAAGGACATCCTATGGGGCAATTTTTTGTCGGACAAGCATACTTATGTGGAGAAGGAACAGAAATTGATGATAAAAAGGCTGTATATTGGTATGAAAAAGCTTCAGTAAATGGAAATTCACTTGCTAAGCACAGATTGGCAATGCTCTATTATTATGGAGAAGAAAATGGAATAGATATAAAAAAGGATGCTGAATATGCAATACAATTATTAGAAGAGGCAGCAGATGATGGAAATGAGGAAGCTAAAAAAGATTTAGAAAAGATACAAAAAAATAAGAAGGAGAATTAATAGAATGGAAGATAAAGATGAATATAGAGAAAAATATAAGATTGGAGAAAAATATTTGCTAGAAGGAAAATATGAAAAAGCATATAAGGAATTTACTGAATTATATGACTTAAATGCTGGATGTAGCAAGAATGCTGAATATAGATTGGGACAAATGTATTATTATGGTGCTTATGTAGAAAAGGATTTTGATAAGGCTTTTCATTATTTTTTAGATAGTGGGCACCCAGAATCAATGTTCTTTTTAGGATTGATGTATTACAATGGAGAAAGTGTAGAAAAAGATTATGAGAAAGCATATGAGTATTTTGAAGAGATTGCAGAATATAATATGGATGCTTATTATATGATAGGGAAAATGTATTGCTATGGCTATTATGTAGAGAAAGATTATGATGAGGCTAGAAGAATATTTTTTGAACTATGGGAGCGTTGTAAATACAAAAAAGCTAAGCATATGTTAGAAATGATTGAATACTTTGAAGATGGAATAATACCAACTGATGGATTATATTATTAAAAGTTGAGGGGATAGATATATATGAACGAAAATGGAATGCAAAAAATAAAAACATTAGAAGAACAATTGGAAGAGCTGAAACTAGAACAGGCAGAAGCAGAACGAATATATCGTGGAAGAATGGAAATGGGAGTATTGGCTAATGACCCAGCTTCTGTTCAAGAATTAGCACAAACAATTTTAGAAAGAAAATTAAAGATAGACGATTTAGAGGCTCAAATTGCAAAAGATCCAAAAGAAGCAGAAGAGAAGCAAACATTGATTGAAGATAAAGATAATAAAGAAACAAATGCTATGACTGTGTATAATGGAAAAAATCCAGTTTTAAGATGGTTACAGAAAATTCTAAATAAATTACAAGATAAATCGCAAAAACTTAGTGAAAGAAGTAAGATGAGTGCTTTAGATAAAAATAAGGCTATGTTTGAAAAAGAGATGGATAATGTGAAAGAGATGAAATATAATGAGTATGCTGTTATTGCTAATATGAAAACAACTGAAATGCAAGCACCAAAAAATAAATCTGCTCATCAGCGTTTTGTTGACCAGATTTCAGGCAATGGGACTTATCATACATTTGGACCAAATGCTAAAAATATGGAATCTTCTATGACTCAAAGTGCTGAAAATAGAGATCAAGTAATGAATAATGATAGAGGGGATAGATAAAAATTTTAGATTCTATGAAATAAAAGTTAAATAAAGGTCAATTGAAAAAGTAAATTCTATTTGGAAAAAGTAAATTCTAGTTACCGAGTAAATGCTATTTATAAGCAAAAATTTAATGCTAAAACATTGATTTTTGCTTATTTTTAGTGTAAAATAAGGATATAGACAAGAAAAAAAGACACACTTAAGCGAGTGAATTCAAATTAATTTTTTTTACCTGTAAGACTAATTTCTATTCACTTAATTGTGCTCGCAACAGCGGTAATATTCAATTAATGTAAATGCTTCTTGTTAGAATTTTTTAATATATATACTTATAATTGAAGAAGATAAGGCTGTAATGTGACCTCATCTTCTTTTATCTTTTGTATATTAAATTTATCTAAAGTATCTTTACCATAGAAGAATTCAAACGCTTCGTATGGTGTTTTTCCACCAAGAGATTTTCTTGGAACAGAATTTATGTGTGAGAACATTAAGTCAAGCTTGTCCTGTGTCAAATTTGACATAGATTTTTTCTTTAATATAATATCTCTTATAAACTCATGATTGTTTTCTACATGTGGTTTTTGGCTTGGCATTTGTGCATCACAATAAAATATATTGCTTCTTATTTCGCCTGTTTCTGTGTTTACTTCAAACAGTTGTGGTTTTGCAAATTCAGAGCCTCTGTCTGTTAATAATAATCCAAACAATTTTTGATACATATCATCTCCAAGAAGTTCTTGAAAATGATTAAGTGAATTAGACATTTCCTCAGATGTTTTATGCTGTTTTAATCGTCCTATCATGAGTCCTGTGTTCTCAAATATGAATGTTTGAATGTATGGGCCTTCTTGATGATTATAAACTGTGTCCATTTCTGTTGTTGCATAAGTCGGATTATTCTTTACAAATTCAATATAATCATCATATTTTCTACCAGTATAATCTGCTGATTCAGATCTTTTCTTAAGTTTATTTTTCCTTGAAATTTTTCTTGTTACTGTTCTTCTTAAGTCAATATTAGTGACACCCCAGTCTTTAAATAATCCCATTTCAATGTATGTATAAATTGTTTTCTCACATTGTGTAATTTCTTTATGATTTTGTAAAATCGTGTAAATTGACTGTCCTTGTTTGATTAAAGGGCATATTATATGTGCTAATTCAAAAAGTTCGGTTGTATTTAAATTAACACCTTGTCTGGAATCTTTCAAAGAATATTCATAATTTTTCTGTGCAATGTTGGCGTAATAAAAATATTTTGTTTTTTTACAACTTTTTATTTCAGAGCAACCATTACATGCACCAATAAATCTATCTCTTCTAAAGCATGGAACTTCTTCAAAATCAGAACATTTTCCAATACAAACTTTACATTCTTTATAATGTTTACATTTCCAAGGTGAATCTTCTGTTTGTGAATATTTATGTTTTCTATTGTTTTTTATTTCTTTTCCGATTGTTGATTGACTCTTATTGAGTTCTTTTGCAGTTTCAAATTTTCTTAATCCTTTGTTGATGTTTTCTTCAATAATTTTTCTATCTTCTAAAGAAAGATGTTTACCATTAAAACCCATAATTAACCTTCTTTCCAAAGAAACATCTACTTTTTAATTATATCACTATAATTTAATCTTACAATAAGATATAATGTAATACTTATTTATATTGTACTTTAATCAAATAGAAATTACTTTTTCAATTGACTTGGAAAAGTACTGATATTTGGGATTAGTGTATTGAAAAAACATTATCAATATGATAAGATGAAATTGTTATTAAAATATATTATGAAATGGAGAAATTAAACTTATGAAGAAAAATTTGAAAAATAAAAAATATTTATTTATAGTTATTATATCTTTAGTATTAGCGTCAATAATTGCTTTTTGTCTAATTAATAAATCAAAACATAATAATGAAGATGATTTAATTAATATTTCTAAAGTCTCAGAAGATTTTATGGAAAAATATTTTGAAAAAATGGAAACAGTAGTATCAAATTATGATTCTAAAAATATGTTAATAGTAACTTCTAAGGATAAAATTGATGAAGATTATGGTGCTGTAGAAGTAGTAGAAGGACCTAATAATCAATATTTTATTCAATATGAAAATAGTGAAGCAAAAGAAAATGCATTAGTTAATTTGCAAAAGAACGAAAAAATCACTGTTGAAGAAAATATAGTAAGAACACTTGATAGTACAACATATAATTCATGGGGAATAGAAAAAATGGGGCTTGACAAAGTTATACCTATACAAGATAGCAAAAAAATGAATGATGTTGTTGTTGCTATTGTTGATTCAGGTTTAGATGAAAGCTTATTTAATTCAAAATATCCAGGAAAGTTAGCTGGAAGTCATAACTTTTATTCAGATGGTGAAATTGATGATGAAAAAGGGCATGGAACGCATATTGCAGGAACCATTGCTGAAGCAACTGGAAAAAATGTAAAAATATATGTCGCTAAGATTTCTGGAAAAGAAGATGCATCTATTGCAACTGAAATATATGATATAAATTATATTGTAAGGTATAAATTAGCAGATGTTATAAATTTAAGTATAGGAGGATATGAATATAGTTCTGCAGAAGCAGCAGCAATTTCGGCTGCTAATGCCAATAACATAATTTGTGTTGCAGCTGCTGGAAATGATAATACATCTAGATATCATTATCCAGCATCACATAGTAATGCGATTTCTGTTTCTGCAGTTGACAGTAATAATAATAAATCATCATATTCGAATTATAATAATCTTATAGATTTTGCACGGACCTGGAAATGATATATTAAGTATTAATGGATATGCAACTGGAACTTCAATGGCAACACCACATGTAGCAGCAGCAGTGGCTTTCTTAAAAGGAATAAATAAAAACTATACAAGTCAAGAAATTATTGAAATTTTAGCTAGTTATTCAATTGATTTAGGCGAACTTGGTCGTGACCAATATTATGGATATGGATTAATAGACCTTAGAAACTTTAATTTTGAACAATATCCATATTTAGATGTTAATGAAAAAAATAAAGAAGTAGCAAGTATCGAAATGATATCAATTCCTAATAATGCTTTTAATTATGGAAATTGGAATAATTTTATGAATATAAGATTTAAAATTATAAATGCAAATAACAGTGTTGAACAAAAATATTTTTGGCAAATGTTTGAAGAAGATCCAGAATTAAAAGTGGAAAATTATAATGCAACCAGTCTTGAAAAGCAGACAATAACTGTAATTTATAAGGGTAAATCAGTTGATTTCGAATTCAAAAATGGTGATGAAAATCCATGGGATATTACAAGAAAAGATAATGGAAAAATAGTAATCAATAAAATATATGCTAAACTTGATAATGTACCTAATATTTTAATAATTCCAAGTACTATTAAAGGGAAAGAAGTAGAACAGATTGCTACTGGTGCATTTTCAGCTTTAGGTTATGTTGATACAATATATTTACCAGAAACCGTAACAAGATTACCTAAAATGCTATTTTATAAAGGCTCTGTAAGAAAGGTTGTTTCAAAAGCTGAAAAATTAACATTAGAAGAACGTGTTTTCCATTCAGCTGTTTTACTTGAAGAAATTGATGCAAATATATATTTACTACCATCTTCATCATATGTATTTTTTGGATGTGAGAGTTTAAAAACTATTTGTTTAGCAGAAGATATGACTGTAATTCCATCTAAGGCTTTTTACCAATGTACAAGTTTAGAAAAAGTAATATTACCAGATAATTTAGAAGGAATACAATCAGAAGCATTTTATGGAACAGCATTAAGTGAAATTTATATTCCTAAAAATGTAAATAATATTTTTAATAATGCATTTAAAGATACACCAAATTTAAATACGATTATTGTAAGTGAAGAAAACAATACATATGACAGTAGAGAAAATTCAAATTGTATTATAAATTCAGCAAATAGTGAATTAATGATTACATGCAATAATTCGTTTATACCAAATACTATAAAAAAAATAGGAAGGAATGCATTTTATAATAAAGATATTTATAATAAAATTATAGTACCAAATGGAGTAGAAGAGATAGGCTCATATGCTTTTGAAAGTATAGATAATTTGTATGAACTTCATTTACCTGAAACAATAACTAATATGGATTCTACTGCAATTAAAGATATTAATAATGGAATAATATATTTACATGGGAATTACAATGAAAATGAATTGGCGAAAATTATAAATAGTGGTAAAAACTATAAATGTGTTAAACCTAAATCAGTGGATGTTATTTCAAGTGAAGAATATCCTGAAAATGCTCAAATTGATGACTTAAAATTAACTATTAATTATAAAGGAAAGATTGAGAATACAGATGGGCTACCACAAAATCAGGATTTTAAATTACAAGAAAATATAGACAGTGGATACAATATTGTTTATCAAAATGGTCATGATTGTGTAAAAAAAGGAGATAATAAATGTACTGTTGTATATACCAATGAATATAATGAAACTATTGAAAAGGAAATTCCACTTAAAGTAACGGAAGATAATAATTTTATTGAGCCGAATAAAGTTGAATTAAATTTCAAAAGTTTAAAATTAGATATTAACACTAATAAGACATTCCAATTAAATGCGACTATTTATCCAGATAATACAAATATTAAAAATACTTTAAGATGGAAATCAAGTGATGAAAATATAGTTACAGTTGATCAAAATGGACTTGTAAGTGCGATAAGTAAAGGAAAGGCTGAAATTATTGTTGAAACTGAAAATGGAATTAGTGAAACCTGTAGTGTAGAAGTAACAGATATAATTTTGCCAGTGTCAATAAATTTGATTGATTCTGAAAAACTTATTGATTTATATGAATATGATAAAAATAATAAAATTTTATTAAAATATGAAATATTACCAGTTAATGCAAATTTCCAAACTAAAGTTACATGGAATAGTTCTAATCCAGAGGTAGCAAGTATTGATGAATCAGGCTATATAACTATAAATAAAATTGGTACATCAATAATTAGTGTTTCAACGGATAATGGTAAAACAGATAATTGTGAAATAACTGTTATTGAAAGCGTTGCTCCTCAATATATTGAATTAAGTAAAAATGAAATTAATTTAAATATTAATTCACAATATCAATTAAAAGCTAATATTTTTCCAGAGAATGCTATAAAAGAGATAAACATTAAATGGAATAGTTCAAATTCTGAAATAGCAACAGTAGATGATAATGGATTAATAAGAACAATTGGTACTGGAGAAGTAGTAATAACAGCAACAACGGAAAATGGAAAAAGTGCAAGTTGTAAAGTTAATGTAATAGAATCAGAAACTTTAATTGAACCTGAATCAGTAACACTTGATCAATCATATGTAACTATTGATTTAAATGAGAAAAATCAAATTAAATTGACAGAAAAAATATTACCAGAAAATACAAACTCAAATAATAATATTACTTGGGAAAGTTCAGAACCTGAAATTGCAAGTGTTGATCAAAATGGAAATATAATAGCATTAAAAGATGGAGAAACAATAATTACTGCAGTAACAGGAAATGGTAAAAAATCGACATGTAAAGTTAAAATTATAAAAACTGAAATAAATAGAGAGGATAACAATGATTTAGACTTTACAGAGATTAAAGAAGAACAACAATCACAAGCAGAAGATTCAACAACTGCAACATCAGTTTTACCTAATACAGGAAGTGATAAAAAAGTAATAATTTTTATTGCGATTGTAATGATTATTAATTCAATAATTTTATTAAAACGATTAAAAAGAATGAAAGATATAAAATAAAAAGTTGAAGTTATTTTTAGGAGAATTTATGAATAAAGAAGAAATATTATAGCATGTATATAAAAATTGTGAAATACCACAAGAAGCAGCGTTAAAATACATATTGTTAAACTTACGAGGAGCATCTGATTCTTTATTCAGTTGGAACAAAAGAGATACAACAAAATAAAGATAATCCGTTAATGGAACAATTCTATAAATCTATAGATAGAATAAAAAAATTAGACCAGAATTAAGTATGGATAATCCAAATTTAAGATATTAATTGCTTATGGATCAAAATTAAAAACAATAATATCAACAAATAATAAATATAATATAAATACATTAATTGATTTACAAAGTTATGATAAAAAGGTAAAACAATATTTTTTAAATAAAATTAGTCAATCAGATTCATTAGAAGATGTTAGACAAATATATACGGAAATGCTTTTTTATTACATTTTGTCATGGGGTTGTGAATTGTAACATATATCGTAAAATAAACATAAAAAATTTACAAAAGATGCTTGACATTTTACATAAAACCTGTTATAATTATAATTGTAAAACATAATAATATAACACACGAGCTAATGCTCGAGGAGGAAAAAAGCCTATGGCAAATTTATTGGATGCAAAGTTTGGTGACGGAATGGTTGAATTCTTCGGTGAAGATCTGCTGGACGAGTGTACAGCTCATGAACTTGTAAGTGTAAATGCAATTGAAACAGTACTTCTCAGAATGGAGGAACTGAGTGATCGGGCTTACAACACAGATGATGATGAGCTTACCCACGACGAAATCCGCAAAATGTGGAGTCAATATAGAGGTGGAATCATCTTATTGGCAAAAATGAGCGGAAATGTAATCGCAAATCCAGAAGAATATGACATTAACAAATTGTCATACCTGATCCTGGAAATGGCAAATGATGAGTATTATAAAAAAGTTTCACGATTCAAAAAAAGAATTGTGAAATTATATAAAAACTTATCGTTGCTGGATTCGGTGATGGACTTTAAAAGCATCGAATAGGCATGGAGAACCCCAGAAACATTGTTTCTGGGGTTCGTTTATGCTTTACAGAAAAGTATCATATCAAAACCATTAAACAGTAACAATTCATAATCCTAAAATGTAAAATTCATATTGTATTATTAAAATCAATGTGCTAAAATAAAAAAAACAATATATGGAGTGAATATGGAAACAAAAGAATTAACAATAAAAGAAAAAATAGGTCAAATGGTTATAATAGGAATGGACACCAGTTATATAACAGAAAGAATAAAAAACATGATACAAAACTACAAAATAGGTGGAATAATATTATATAGAAAAAATTTTTCAACATATCAAGATATGTTAAAATTAATCAAAGAACTAAAAGAGCTTAATAAAAAAAATAAAATACCATTATTTATAGCAATAGACCAAGAAGGTGGAAGAGTAAACAGAATGCCAAAAGAAATTAAAAACCTACCATCAGCAAGTCAAGTTGCCAAATATGGAGGAGAGGAACTTGTTGCAAAAACGGCAAATATCACAGGCGAATTATTATATAAATCTGGGTATAACTTAAATTTTGCACCAGTATTAGATATTAATAAATATGAAAAACAAAAAGCGATAGGAGATAGAAGTTATAGCAATAAAAAGGAAGAAGTCGCAAAATGTGGAGTAGCTTCAATGAAGGAATTTCAAAAAAACAATATAGTATCTGTAGTAAAACACTTTCCAGGACATGGTGCAACCAAACAAGACTCACATTATTTTTTACCTCTAATAAATGAGCCTATGAAAAAAATTGAAAATGAAGATATGTATCCATTTGAACAAGCAATAAAAAATGGTGTAGATGCTATTTTAGTTGGACATTTATTAATAATGGGTGTTACAGGAATCTACCCAGCTTCTTTATCTAGGAAATTTATTACTAAATATTTAAGAGCAAAATACAGATATAATGGATTGATTGTAACAGATGATTTAAAAATGAGAGCTATAAAATTCTTTTATGGACCAGATGTTGCTATTAGAAAAGCATTTGAAGCTGGAAATGATATTATAGTATTTAGATTTAATAAAGAGGAAGAAAAAAGAGTATTAGATAAAATTGAAAATCTTGTTATTTCAGGAAAAATTAAAGAAAATAGAATTAACAAAAGTGTTACTAGAATATTAAAAATAAAAGAAAAATATAATATTTCAGATACGCAAGATTTTGAAGGTGTAAGTGTTGAGGAAATAAACAAAGAAATAGAAATTATAAGAAAGAAATGTAAAATATAAAAAATTAAAAGAGCCCACTTAAAAGTGAACTCTTTTTTCTATTCTTCCCAAAATGCTTTATAAGTTCTGTATGCAGTATAAATATCGAATTTACTTGTAACTTCATAAGGAGCATGCATTGAAAGTACTGGAACACCACAATCTATAACATCTACACCTTTATTGGCTAAAATATATGCGATTGTACCTCCTCCGCCAACATCAACCTTTCCAAGTTCAGAAATTTGATATCTAATATCATTTTTTTCTAGGACTCTTCTAATCCATGCAACAAATTCAGCATTTGCATCAGAGGCACCAGATTTTCCACGAGCACCAGTATATTTATTAAGACCAATACCGCGACCTAAGAATGCTGAGTTTGTTTTATCAGAAACACTTGCATAAAGTGGATCATATCCAGCATCAACATCTGCTGATAACATTTTTGAATTACAGAATACTTTTTCTAACAAATTTGGTCTATTTTCTCCAGTTTTATCTAATAATTCAGCTATGAAAGTATCAAATACATGTGATTCCATACCTGTATTTCCCATACTTCCTATTTCTTCTTTATCTGAGAAAATACATACTGCTGTTTTCTTTGGATTTTCTACATTTATTATAGCTCTTAAAGAAGTATATACGCATATCTTATCATCTTGTCCGTATGCAGCAACCATACTTCTATCAAATCCTAAGCTTCTTGCCTTGAAAGCTGGAACAAGTTCTATTTCTGAACTCATTAAATCTAATTCTGTAATACCGTATTTTTCATTTAGAATGTTTAAAATATTTAATTTTACTTTTTCTGCACAATTTTCATCATCATAAGGAATGCTACCAAGTAATATTGATAGATTTTCTCCATCTATTCCATTTTTTAGTTTCTTTTCCATTTGGTCTTGTGCTAAGTGTGGTAATAAGTCTGTTATAGTAAATATTGGGTCATTATCATCTTCACCAATATTTATTGTTATTTTTTCACCATTTGCTTTTACAATAACTCCATGTAAACTTAATGGAATTGTTGTCCATTGGTATTTTTTTATACCACCATAATAATGTGTTTTGAAATATGCAAAACCAGAATCTTCGTATAGTGGATTTGGTTTTAAATCTAATCTTGGAGAATCTACATGTGCACCAACAATTTGAAGTCCTTTTTCTAGCTTTTCTGTACCAATTATTGCTAAATACATACTTTTTTCTCTGTTTATAAAGTATACTTTGTCACCAGGATTTAAAGTTTCATAGCTTGATAAATCTCTAAATCCATTTGATTCTGCAATTGCTTTTGCAGTAGTGATTGCTTCTCTTTCTGTTTTTGATTTATTCATAAAGTTCATATATCCATTACAGTATGAATATATTGTTTCTTTTTCATGTGTGTCAATTTTTGACCACCCAATTTCTTTTTTGTTAAAAAGTTTTTCTTCCATTATAATCTTCCTTTCTTGTGTGTTGTTGAAGTATCAACTTCTTATATTTTATTGTAGTATATCACTTAATGTTTAATTTTTCCATAGATAATATAAAATATTCTAAAAAATCGTTGCTGTTTAATGGTTTGTTTTAAATTAGTACAAGGAAATCCTTGAAATATAAGATTCTTATTACATTACACGGTTTATTACAAAAGTTAAGAAATTAACAAAAAATTGACGAAGAGTTTTGCTTGTGCTATAATTATATGTAAATAAAAGTAGAGAGGAGAGTAGCCAGTTGAAAGAAGATTTGTCAGTATTGGAAGATATGGAAGCAATAAAGCTTCCTGTAGATGCAAAACTGATGGCACTAGAGGATGGCAAAGTTATTGCCATCCATGAAATACGGGGAAGAAAAGTACTAACCTGGTTCATAGGAGATGGAATTATCCACATTTATTTGTGGAAAAACAAAGAATTAAAAAAATTAAAAAAATACACAGACTATGAACTGTTGAATTTGAACTGGGTGGATAATCCCAGTTTAGAATACCGAACCATCATTATGAATATGGTGGTTCGGTAAAAAAACAAATCCTAAAGGCCCAAGTTAATTAACTTGGGCTTTTTCCTACTATATAGAGAATAATTTAATAAAAATAGGAAAAAATATGCAACAAAGGAGGAAAATATGGAATCATTATGGATAGAAACCACAAAAAATGAAATTAATTTAAAGTCATTAGAAAGAGACGAAGAAGCTGACATATGTATAGTAGGAGCTGGATTATTTGGGTTAACAACAGCATATTATTTAACAAAATGTGGGAAAAAAGTTGTGGTATTGGAAAAAGATAAAATTGGAGAAAAGGTAAGTGGAAATACTACGGGAAAAATAACAAGTCAGCATGAACTGTTTTATAAACATTTAATAGATGACTATGGAGAAGAATATGCAAAAAAATATTTAGAAGCAAATGAGGAAGCTATAAAAAATATAAAGCAAATAATACAATCAGAAAATATAGAATGTGAATTTAGTGAACAAAAAGCGTATGTATATACAACAAAACAGGATGAAGTAAATGAAATAGAACAAGAAGTAGAGGCAGTAAATAAATTAGGAAAAAATGCTAAATTTGTAAACCAAATTGATTTACCAATAAAAATAAAAGGAGCAATCCAATTTGAGGGACAAGCACAATTTCATCCGAGAAAATATATGATAGGTTTAGCACAGAAAATATTACAACATAATAAAATATTTGAAAATACAACAGTAACAGACATAGAAAAAGATGGGGATAAATATAAAATTGTAACAAATAATGGAAATGTATATTCAAAATATGTGGTAATTGCATCTCATTATCCAATTATAAATATGCCGGGTTTTTACTTTACAAAGATGTATCAATCTACATCATATTTAATTGCAATAGAAACTAAAAAGAATTTACCACAAGGAATGTATATCAATGTAAAAGAACCAATATATTCTTTTAGAACTGCTAAATATAATGGAAAAGATATTCTTCTTATTGGTGGTAGAGGACACAAAACTGGAGATGCTATACCTGATAATAATTGTTATGAAGAATTAGAAAAAAAGGCTAAAGAGATGTATCCTGATTGTAAAATATTATTTAGATGGAATACTAGAGATTGTATTAGTTTAGATAAGATTCCTTATATAGGTGAATTTTCTAATTTGATGAAAAATGTTTATGTTGGAACAGGATTTAAAAAATGGGGAATGACATTTTCTAATGTTTCTGCAAATATAATTACAGATAAAATTATGGGAGTAGAAAATAAGTATGAAGATATTTTTACTGCTACAAGAGTAAAGCCTATAAAAAATAGATGGGAAGTCGAAAACATGATTAAACAGACTGTTAGTTCTATTGCGTTAAATAAATTTAAGATTGAACCATATAGTTTAGATTTAATTGAGAATAATAATGCTGTTATATTAGAGATTGATGGTGATAATGTTGGAGTTTATAAAGATGTTTCTGGAAAAATATATGCGGTAAAACCTAATTGTTCACATTTGGGTTGCTTATTGGCTTGGAATAATGTTGATAAAACTTGGGATTGCCCTTGCCATGGAAGTAGGTTTGATTATACAGGAAAAAATATTTATGAACCTGCAATAAAGGATTTAGATATTGTTCAGGAACAAAATATAGTTACGGGTTAATGGTTTATTTTAAAATAATACAAAGAACTCCTTGAAATATAAGTTTTTTATTACATTCCTCGGTTTATTACAAAATTTAAGAAATTCTAATTTGTTTTATGGGTCCTTTCCACTATCGTGAACTCTTACCATAAAACTGCATAGAATTTCTAAAATTTTTTCATGCACATTCGTCATTTCATTCAAAGCTTATATTTCAAGGATTTCTTTTGAAAATTTTATCAAAACCATTATATAGTAATAAAATATATAAAAAAGTTTGAAAAATTGTTTACAAAAAATAGTACATTTGCTATAATTAAATTATCAAGTGTTAACAAAGGAGAACTATATATGGAGTACGGAAAAACAAATGAAAATGCAACCTATTTAAAAGCATGTGAAAATGTAAAAAAAATAGCAAATGCAATAAAAACAATAAAAATGAAATATTATACTAATTTTGCAAAAATAACAGAAGAAGATAAAAAAGTATATAACTTATTAGAAGAAAATTTAGATAAAATATCAGAAGAAAACAATTTAAATGGGTTAAAAAATGCATTAATGAAAGAAATATCTGATAAATATGATAAAAAAGAACTAAAAGACGAAGATAGAGATCCTCATTTAGTTGATAGTAGATTGTTGGCATGTTATGGAAATGTGGATGTACAACAAAAAGCATTAGAATGTGGAAAAATAGGACAAGCAAGAAAATGTCAACAAATACTTGAAAAATATTTAGATGAAATAGATATAGAAAGTTATAGAGAATTAGTAAATAATTATAAAAGAGAAAAATTCGCAGAACTTGCAATGGAAAGAGTTGCAATAGAGGAAAAAAATCAAGAGTATATGGATTTTATGAAAGAATGCTTTGATAAAGGAAATGCAAAATCAAGAAAGAAGACAAGTGAAAAAATTGAAGAAGCACGAATAAAATCGCAAACTATATTTGATAGTGTAAAAAAAGAGGAAGTTCAAAAAGAAGAATTAGAACCGCAATTAGGATAACATATAACATAGGAGGAAAACGTGGAAAGAGTATATGAAGAAGCATTTTCTGAAGTTGATGAAATTCTAAAATTAATGCCAATAGATTTACGAAGTAAAATACCAGAGCAATTTAGACAAGCGATTTCAGAAAATAAAGCCGCAAACTATAATGTAAACATACATGAACCGTTAAATAAACAAGAATTAAAAGAAGAAACAATTATTATATTAGGACTAATATATAGAGATTTTTTATCAAGTCCAGAAGAAAAAGAAGAATTATTAGCAGAAGATGAAGAAGAACTAAAAAGAATGATTGAAGAAGAAAAAGAGAAAGAACGGCATAGTAGTGTATAAAGAACCAGGGCTTTTTAGGAAAATAATTAATTTTGTAAAAAAGCTTTTTATAAAGGATAAATTTTAAGAAAATTGTCGAAATTCATTGACTTATGGGACACTTTTTGCTAAAATAACAACATAAATCATATATTTATATGTTTTATAATTCGTTTATTGAACTAGATAGATTGCTTTAAAAACCAGTTATCTAGTTCTTTTTTTATATAATAGAAAATACTATTATGTAAAGCATTACATTGTTAGCTATTTGAGGTTTCGTTGCTTGCATCAGAAACTCAAATTAGTTGAGAATAAATTAAAAAATAAGGAGTAATAACATGGGAAAAATATTTGTAATAGATGGTACAGATGGAAGTGGAAAACAAACTCAATTTGAAAAATTACAAGGAAGGTTAACAAAAGAAGGAGTAGAGTACAAAACTGTGAATTTTCCCAATTATGATTCACCAAGTTCAGCATTAGTAAAAATGTATTTATCAGGTGAATTTGGAGAAAATGCAAAAGAAATAAGTCCATATATTGCCTCAACATTTTATACTGTAGATAGATATGCAACATTTAAATCTGGATATAAAGATTATTATGATAATGGGGGAATAATATTAGCTGATAGATATACTACTTCTAATATGGTACATCAAGCAGGAAAAATAGGAGATAAAAAAGAAAGAGAAAAATTTTTGAAATGGCTTTGGGATTTTGAATTTAACTTATTTGAATTACCAATACCAACAGAAGTTTTCTTTTTAAATATGCCTGTAGAAAAATCTATAGAATTAATGAAAAATAGAGAGAATAAATTTAGTCATGAGATGAAAAAGGACATACATGAAAAAGACAAGAATCATCTAATTGATGCTTATAATTCTGCATGTGATGTTGCAAAAGAATATAATTGGTTTGAAATAAATTGTACGGTAGATAATAAGATAAGAAGCATTGATGATATACATGAGGAAATATATAATGAAATAAAAAAACACATATAAATCAAAAAAACAAAGAAATAATTAAAAAAGAGAAGAATTTAATTATAGATAACCATAAATCAACTAAAAAAAGGAATAATCGTAAAAAAACAGACTTGAATAAATGGATAAATCTGGTATAATAATAAAGATGGTGCATTATTCTAGTCGTATCATTTATTGCGAGGGTGGGGCTAAAAATCCACTAAAGGGCATACCGATGAAGCATCTTGTTCGTGCGCGAAATGCCAGTTTTGTGTGTGAGTAGGGTGATAGAGGCCAGGGTATGGTATAATGGCATATACAGGATCCCCTTGTTTCGTTGAGGCTTAAAATACATTTTAAGTGAAACCTATGGTGAGTGCCAAGACACAAAATACATAGAGTAGCCTGTCTTGAGTGAATGTATTGGGATTATATAATATGAAATTTCATTTGCAAAAAAGACTAGCAATAAAAAGTGATATGTTAAGGAAAACTTCTAGAATGTTTGCTTAAAAAAAGCATAGGAGTCTGAGGATTAAGGTACGGACTTAAGTGGCGATCTAGTGCCTAATGAAATATGTAGGTGTTCCTTTTAAATGGAAACAACTATGTAGTAATGCATAGTAAGGAATAGAGAAATTCAACTAGACCTAAACCGTAAAATTTACTCGGATTTTACCATCTGAATAGTATATAATAATTAGGCGGGAATCAAAATTGAGATTCACGCTTTGTTAATGTAAAAAAGGAGAAAACAAAAATATATGAAAAAAAATGAAGAAAAAGAACACTCGAAAGTCAAATGGTTTATACAAATATTTATAACAACATTTATATTATCAATGGTATTTTCATATATATCAAATAATGGAGTAACACATTTAAATTTATTT
Source organism: uncultured Clostridia bacterium (assembly GCA_934167135.1). Taxonomy (GTDB): domain Bacteria; phylum Bacillota; class Clostridia; order TANB77; family CAG-508; genus CAG-269. The sequence continues at coordinate 8,469 of CAKPKI010000008.1, read as the reverse complement.
GCTTCAATAATAATATTAATAGCAGTAATATTACTTGGTATAATATTTGATATAATAGGAGTAGCTGTAACGGTTGCAAAAGAGCATGAATTTCATGCAAAAGCTACTAAAAAGGTTGATGGAGCTAAAACATCGATAAAATTAATAAAAAATTCAGCTAAAGTTGCTAATATTTGTGCTGATGTTATTGGTGACATTTGTGGTGTATTAAGTGGATCTATAAGTGCATTGATAGCAGCAAAGATATCAGAAAAAGTGGGAATAGATTTGCAATTTATTATAAGTGCTAGTGTTGCAGCAATTACAGTTGGTGGAAAAGCATTAGGAAAAGAAATAGCGAACCAAAAATCAACACAAATAGTACATTTTGTTGGAATCTTATTAAATAAAATATATAAATAGAGGGACCTATTTTAGGATACCCTCTTATTTGTTTGATGTTAATAATACAAGTCCTTTTTTTATTAAATCTTCAACAGATAGATTATCTGTATCTAATAACTTAAATGCTTTTTCGATATCTTTTCGTGTATATCCAAGTACAATAAGTCCAGAAATAGCTTCTTGAATATTTTCTTCTATTTCTATAGATTTTGCTTTTTGACTCTCAATTTTCTCATAATTTAGTTCTGATTGTTCAGCTTTTAGTTTATCTTTTAATTCTAAAATAATTCGTTGAGCTGATTTTGTTCCAATACCAGGAACTTGTGTTAAAAGTTGAATATTATTAGAAATTATTGCAATAGCAAATGCAGAAGGTTCAATACTTGATAACATTACTAATGCACTTTTTGCTCCAACTCCACTAACACTTAATAAAAGCTCAAACATTCTTAATTCTTCTTTAGTTTTAAAACCATATATACTAATGTCATCTTCTCTAACTTTGTAGTATGTATGAACTTTTATAATATCTCCAATTGTTCCAACTGTATTAATTGAGTTTTCTGACATAAAGATTTTATATCCTAATCCACCAACATCAATTATTATATAATTTTTACATATGGTATCTAGTGTACCTTTTATATATGCTAACATTTTTACCATCCTTTCACAACGATATTATAAGTATAAAATAAATAAAAGTCAAGCAATAAGATATTGACAAGTTAATTTATACAGTTTATAATTAAACTGAAGGGAAGAATAAAATGAATAAAGTAGAACCTTTAGCATATAGAATGAGACCAAAATCATTAGAAGAATATGAAGGACAGGAACATGTTATAGGACCTGGAAAATTGTTGTATAGAACTATAAAAGCAGATAGACTGTCCAGTATAATCTTATTTGGACCACCTGGATGTGGAAAAACATCATTAGCCAAAGTTATAAGTGAAACAACAAAATATAAATTTTATAAAATCAATGCCGTTACAGCGGGAGTATCTGATATAAAAAGAATTGTTGAAGAAACGCAGAATTTTATGATGAATTACAACAGGATGCATTATTGCCGTTTGTAGAAAATGGTATGATTATTTTAATAGGTGCAACAACAGAAAATCCATATTTTGAAGTTAATAAAGCATTAATATCAAGGTCTATGGTAATAAAATTAGAACCACTAACAGAAGATAATATATATAATATACTGAAAAGAGCAATAACATCTAAAGAGGGACTTGGAGATTATAATATAAAAATAGAAGATAGCACTTTAAGAAAAATTGCTGATATTTCTAATGGAGATGTAAGAACAGCTTTAAATGGACTAGAAATAGCAGTGCTGACTACTAATATGGAGTCTGATGGATATATTCATATAACAGATGAAGTAATAAAAAATAGTATACAAAATAGAAAAGCAATATTTGACAAAAATGGAGATACACATTATGACAATATAAGTGCATTTATAAAATCCATGAGAGGATCTGATGCAGATGCAGTATTATTTTATTTGGCTAGAGCATTGAATGGTGGTGAAGATCCTGTATTTATTGCAAGAAGAATTGTTATATGTGCTTCAGAAGATGTTGGACTTGCAGATCCACAAGCATTGGTTATAGCAACATCTGCAATGCAAGCAGTTCATATGGTAGGAATGCCAGAAGCAAGAATAATATTAGCAGAAGCAGCAGTTTATGTAGCGAGGTGTAAAAAATCAAATGCGACATATTTGGGAATAAATAAAGCATTAGAGGATGTTGCAAATAAAGATACTGGGGAAATACCTATGCATATTAGAAATGCACCAATAGAAAAGATGAAAGAACTAGGATATAGTGAGGGTTATAAATATCCACATGACTATTCAGGGCATTGGGTAGAACAACAATATTTGCCAGATAAAATGCTTGGAGTAAAATACTTTGTTAAAGATGAAAATATTAATTAATATACAAATATAGAAAGGAGATTATGATATTTTAGATATTAAATATCATAAAAATATAATATGGGAAAAATGAAAAAAAACAAAAGAACAAATAATCAAAGAATAAACAATATTGCAAGAATAAAAATAAGAAAACAAGAAGAAAAAGAAGGGCGAGAATTAACTCGTGAAGAAAAAATCAAAATAAGAAAAGATGTTAAGATGAAACTCTTGAAAAAAAAGGGTGCACTGATTTTGGCTTCAATTGGTATTGCATTCTATGCAGGAGGGAGTGTAAAATTACTAAATAGTGGAGATAATAGTCAAAATATTAAAATAGAAAAAACTGGTGAAAAAGTCAAATCTTTTAGTGATAGTTTAAAAGTAAAAATTGCTGAAGAGATTAAAGATGAGAATGATTCAAAAGATAAAAAAGAGATTAAAAAGGAGAATAAAAAAGAGAATAAAAATACAAAATCTGAAACTGATACGGAAAAGGTAGAAGAATCAAATGAACAAGAAGATATTGATTATGTTGATATGATTTTAAAAAAATATAACTCAAAAGCAGATAGCAATTTTTTGAGTAGAAATAACTTACGGAATAATTAAGGAAGACCAGAATAAAATTAATAAAGATCACTTTGGTTTTCGTGAAACAGAAGATGGAAAGACAGAATATGTGGAAGGTAATGCGGGAGGTAATCCAGAAGATTGGTTCCCAAACCAAAGTATTTATGAAAAGGTAGAGAATGTAGAAGAAGCATATGTATTAGTAGATACAAACAAAAAAAATACTATTGCTGGAATTTTAAAAATGCGAAATGGAGAATATCATCAAGTAACAGTATATAAAGTTGCTGATATGAATGAAAATGTATATACCAAAGGCAGTGATGATAGATATGTAGATCTAAATGAATTGGATGAAAAGATTGATTTAGAAAAAGTATATCAACAGGATTTCAATGAATATTATAATGAAAGAAATGCAAAATTGCAACAAGGTTCAGAAATAGGAGAATAATAAATATAAAAATGGAAAAAATAAAGATGGTACTTTTGTGCCATCTTTATTTTTGGAGTGATAAACATGTTATTAAAAAAAGGTATAATTGGAACATGTGCTGGAATTGTATGTGGACTATTTGGAACTGGAGGAGGATTAATTCTTTTACCAGCATTTATGTATATTCTTAAAATTGAACCCAAAAAAACAAGAGCAACATCTCTGTTTTGTATGTTAGTAATGGTTATAGTTAGTAGCTTTTTTTATTATAAAAAAAATTACATAAATTGGAAAGTGGGTGTATTATGTGCTATAGGAGGAATTATTGGAGGTTATTGTGGTGGAAAAGTATTAAAAAAAATACCTGATTATGTATTAAAAATAGTATTTATAATTTTTATGTTATATTATTCTATTAGATTATTAGTTTTTTAGCAAAGGAGATATTATGATACAAGTATTTATTGGTGCATGTTCAGGACTATTTAGTGGAATAGGAATGGGTGGAGGAACAATTTTAATATTGTTATTAACCACAATTTCCGGAATAGAACAACATATTGCACAAGCAACAAATTTAATATATTTTATACCTACTGCAATTTCGGCAATAATTGCAAATTATAAAAATAAAATTATAGATTTTAAATTGGCAATCACAATATCTGTTTTTGGTGCCATAGGAGCTATAATAGGAGCAATTATATCTGTAAATACAGATGTAAAAGTATTGAAAAAAATATTTGGGATTTTTTTAATAATAATTACAATTAATGAAATATATACATTAATTAAGGAGTATAAATACCAAAAAAGTTGAGATAATAAAAATAGAAAAATTACATTGGAAGGTGGGAGAAAGTATGAAATTTGTTAAGGGTATGATGATTGGAGGAATAATTACTACAGGTATGTTTATGATATGGAATGATAGTGATATGAATACAAAAAAGATAACTAAAAAGAGTAAAAAATGGGCTAAAAAGATGGGAATACTCTAATAAAGTATATAAAAGTTGAGGATATAAGATTTCTGGAAATTTCTTATATCCTCTTTTATAAGTTTTTATTCTTCACATCTGTCGCAAGGCTTATCTCCACAAGGTTTGTCACAAGGAGGAAATTCATCACATTCAAGTTTTATTCCTTTTAAACATTTTCCTTCATGATGACATTTTGTACAAACTTTTATGTGTTTTACATTGTCTTTCCATATTTGAATAGCATATTTTTTTTCAGGGCATAGTGGTCCAAAAACGAATTCACCCTCATCATCTGTAAAGGTATGAGAAACAGGTTTTAGTTCTTTTTTTCCGAATTTAAAATCAACTTCTACTAATTTAACAACAGCATCCTTTACAGGCTCTTTAAAACAGTCTTTTACTACTCCATAAATCACATCTCTATGATCGTTTGCTAAAACTATATCTAAATCAAATTGTCTGCCATCAGCAATAAATCCATCAATATCTATAAATGGATGCATTGGTTCAGGTTTTCTTTCATTTACTTCCATAAAAAATTCATTCCTTTCTTCTGGAAATATCCAGATTAATATATATTATGAAAGTAATACTGGAATTGCTACCCTTTATTGTGATTGAGATATAGAAATGGTTTGACTAAAAGGAGAAAATTTTAAATGGCTAGCAATTGTAGTTTTTATATAATTGGAAATATAAGTTCCTATTATATAAAAAACACTACAAAAATAAATTTATAGTGTTTTAATATGTATATTAATTTGTTTCAGTATTATTATTCCCATATACTGTACACATTGCTGAACTGCTGGCTGATACTGATTGTTCTCCTGCATTAGAATAATTTAATACAGAACCTTTTAAATTTTGGGCAGAACTATCACTACTAGTTACAGTGCATGAAAATATGTCTCCAGGTTTAAATGTTTTTGTATCATTATTTGAATTTACTGTAGCATTACCTACAGCAATTCCTATTTCAGGTAGGATTTGTGTATCTTTATATACTACATATACATTTTCACCGATTTTTGTATAGTTAGCTTGTGCTGTTTTTTTGCCAGGATTTTCATCTAAGATTTGTGCTTCTATTTCAATATCACAATTTTTTCCTGTTTTTGAATTTAATTGATTCTGAAAACTTTGATATTGACTTCGAGTTAATGTTCCTGTATTTGCAACTTCTGCAACAAAGTTTTCTACCATTTTTTGTGCTTCTTGTTGAGAAACATTATCTACTCTGGTTTCTAAAGTAATTATCATTCCTGCGGTAAGTACTACAACTACTAATAATACTATTATAACAGATGTTGTTGAGTTTCCTGCCATAATTATCACTCCTTTCATTTTTATGATATTAATCTTTGGCTAGTGTTAACACTCCTATATGTTCTCGAGATACTCCATTTGTGACAAGTATTTTTGAACATTCATTTACTGTACTACCTGTAGTATATATATCATCAATTAATAAAATTTTTTTGTTTTGTATCCTATGATAATTTTTGATGGTATATACACCTTCTACATTTTTTATTCTATTTTCTTTGCTTAATGTGCTTTGTTGTACATTGTTCTTGGTTTTGTATAGAATTTTGTTTTCTATTGGAATATTAATCATCATAGATATTTGTTTGGCTATTAGTTCGCTCTGATTGTATCCTCTTTCTTTTTGCCTTGTTGTACTTATTGGTACTATGATTATTATATCATATTTTTTCAGATTTTCAAAACTTTTTTGTATATTTTTTAAAAAATATGCAATTGATTGGATAATATAAGGCTTTTCATGGAATTTTAAGTCTAAAATTTGCTCTCTTATTATATTTTTATATTTGAAAAAATAGTAGTGTTCTATAAAATTTTTGTCTGTGTCTGCTAGATAGTTATTGTATCCAATGCATAATTCTTCTTTTAATTTATATCTACATTTATTGCATAATGGTTTTGAATTTATTTTTCCGCAAATACTGCATACTTGTGGATATATTAAGTTGATTATTTTTTCTAGTATTTTTATCACTCCTTATATTACTATATATTCGCTGTTTTTTTGTTTTTTCCTATAAAATAAGTCGATTTTTTTTGTTTTTACAATTTATGGTTGTAAGTTTTGAAAAAAATTTTTCATTTCGTATTGACAAATATCAGAAAAGGTATTATAATAGTCATTGTCATAAGACATTGCCAGATTATAACACATGCAGATGTGGCGGAACTGGCAGACGCACAGGACTTAAAATCCTGCGGTTGAATAAACCGTGCCGGTTCGATTCCGGCCATCTGCACCATTAGAACCTCAAGTAGTTCGCGAGATATGCTTGAGGTTTTAATTTATAAAAAAGCAGATTTTCCTAACATTTTTCCTAACACTTTTCAATTTTTTGTGTAAGTTAAGAAAATGTTTTGAAATATATTCTTTTGAACATTTATCTAATGCCAATAGATATTTGTTCTTTTTTATTGTCATTTGGTACAAACGACATATTAAATTTTGTTTCAATCATATTTGCTGGTATAGACTTATCATTCTGATCCAAATGAGAATATCTTTGAGTAGTAATAATATTGGAATGACCTAGCCATTTTTGAATTTCTGGAAGTGGTACACCATTTCTTAAAAGTAATGTAGCACAAGAATGTCTTAAATCATGTAATCTAATATGTCTAAATCCATTTTCTTTTAATATTCTACTAAAAGTTCTATCTACATAGTCAGGTTTTACTAATTCTCCATTATCTATCAAACAAATAAAATCTTTATAGTCTGTTATATAAGTATTTCCAAAGATTTTTTCATTTAATTTATATTTTTCTTTATACTTCTTTAATAAATCAGCAATAAAATCAAACATAGGTAAAGTTCTATAACTTGATTTATTTTTAGGAATATCTTTTATAAGAAATTGAGTAACACCATCATATTTTCCTCTACCAACTGTTTTTCTAATAGTAATACTCTTGTTTTTAAAGTCTATTGCATTCCAAGTTAATCCTAAAATTTCTTCTCTTCTTAAACCATATATAATGCCTAAAGTAAGTGGTAGTTCTAGTTTTTGAGCTTTTATAACCTCAATTAATTCAATAAGTTCATCATCTGTATAAAATTCTGGAATATAAACTTCTTTTTTCACACTTTCAATTCTATCCATAGGATTAGATGGTATTATTTCAGCAATAACAGCCTCTTTGAGAGCAGTATTTATATTAGAAGTATAATGTGCTATTGTTGAACCTTTTAGTCTTTATTTATATAAGTAGTTTATAAAATCTTGTATATCTCTTGGTCTTAAATCAATTAATTTTATTTTTTTAGATTTAAAATAAGGACATAGCCTTCCTTTTACAACTTGTTCATATCCAATATAAGTTGATTGAACAACTTTAGGTTTTATATTTTCCAACCATTCTAGCATATAATCACTAAAAAGTATATTTGAATATTTAGAATTTCTAGCAATAGTATTCAGTTTATTACTAAAACTATTTTCAGCATTTACTCTTACTAATTCCTCATTTAGCATTTTTTCAGCTTGTTTTCTAATTTGATTATTTTTTCTTTCGTTATTATCTACTTTTAGGCCAGTAGAATGCCATTCGGATTTTCTTTTTCCATATTCATTATACATATTAAATACTATAAAATAATAACCCTTATTAATTTGTACGCTACCCGTTATCATACACAAACTCCTTTCCAAATAACAGTTTAAATTTAGCTTACTCTTGACTTTAAAATCATAACATATAAGCAAATTTTAGTCTAGTTACTTTAAAATAAATAAAAGCCGTTACCACTAATAGATAATGACTTAGTTTTGATTTGTTAAATAATAAATAATATTTCTTTTTGGTATTTTATATTCTCTACCAACTTTAAGAGATGGTATTGTTTTGTTTCTAACAAGTTTATAAGCAAGATTTATACCAATTCCAAGCATTTCTTTTAGTTGAATAATGTTTACTATATCTGGATATGCAGTAAACATTAATTCATAATTTTCCTTTATATTACCCATATAGTTTGTCCTCCTTCTTTAAAAATTTATAAAATAAAAAGACTTTCTTACAATTCCATTGATTTACATACTATAACATCTATATTTGTATTTTTGAGTTGGAATAGGAATGTTCATATTTATTGTTTTTGGAAC
>CAKPKI010000007.1 GCA_934167135.1 uncultured Clostridia bacterium | reverse complement strand
TCATCTAAAGGTATAAATGTAGCAATACTAGATGCTACTAGAAATAAAAATTCATACTATATTTATACAAAAAATGAAGATAATTTACGAAAAATAGCATTTACAAGTATTGAAAAATTATCAAAAGGAGAATCTGAAGGGATACAAAGAAACAATAATTTAACCGTATATACAGCAATACCAGGTGAAAACAAATTCTTATCAGAGGTAAAGCCAATATTAGAAACATTATTAAAAAAGCATTCATTAATATTAATAGATTGTGATTATAATACTCCATCAGAGTATCTTGAATATGCACAAGAGATTTATTTAGTACAATCAATGAATATATTATCAATACAACCATTTACAGAAGCTTTGGCAAAATTTGAAGATAAAGGTATGATAAATGTTAGAAAATTAAGAATAATTATAAATAAGTTCATGGAAATTCCTGGAATAACTGAAAAGGAAATTATAGGAGGAATGGCATTTTATAATGAACCATCATTATCATACATGAAACAGTTATTTAATAAAGAATTGATAAAATATATGACAATTCCGTTTGAACAAAAAAATTGTGAAAGATATTTGCAACAAATAGTTAATTGTGATATAAAAATAAATGATTATTCTATGACATATTTACAAATACTAGAAGAATTATCGGATAATGTTTATCCACATAAAAATTAAATAAATAATTCTATATTAAAAGTTAGAGTGAAGAATGTATAAATTTCTTTATTCTAACTTTTTTGGTATTAAATAAGATAGAAGAAATACTGATATTTTTATAGAATTATTGAAAAATAACGGTTAATTTGATATTATAAAAATATAAAATAAAAAAGAAATGGGAGGAAAAATGGAAGAAAAAATATGTAAAGAGGAAATAGAAAAAAGTAATTTAATAATAGGTAAAATACTAAAATATTATACAACAAGAATTGTAGGACAAAAAAATTTACAAAAATCATTATTAATTTCATTAATTGCAAATGGACATATATTAATTGAGTCAATGCCAGGACTTGCCAAAACAACAGCTGTAAAAACATTAACAGAAAGTTGTGGAGGAAGTTTTTCAAGAATACAATGTACGCCAGATTTACTACCAAGTGACATTATAGGAACTCAAATATACAATGCTAAAACATCTGAATTTGAAACAAATATAGGACCAGTAAATGCAAATTTTGTACTTTTAGATGAAATAAATAGATCAAGTTCAAAAACACAAAGTGCAATGTTAGAAGCAATGCAAGAAAGACAAATTAGTATAGGTGGAAAAAATTATAAGTTACCAGAAGTATTTATAGTAATAGCAACACAAAATCCAATTGAACAAGAAGGAACATATATTTTATCAGAAGCACAACAAGATAGATTTTTAATAAAAGAAACACTAACATATCCTACAAAAGAAGAAGAAACCGAAATATTAAATAGAATAGAAAAAAATATATTTAAAGATAAAGAAAAAGTTGTTAGTATAAATGATATAAAATATTTACAAAAATTACATCAAAGAATATATGTAGATGAATCTATTAAAAAATATATAGTAAATATAGTAAATGCTACTAGAAATCCATCAGAAATTATAACACTTCAATTAGCAAAATATATAGATAGTGGAGTAAGCACTAGAGCTTCGATTGCATTTATGGAAGCTAGTAAAGCATTAGCATTAATAAAAGGAAGAGCATATGTAACACCAGATGATATAAAAGAATTAAGTTATGGAATATTAAGACATAGAATTAATTTGAATTTTGAAGCGGTGGTAGACGAAATAAAAATAGAAAAAATAATTGATGCTATAATTAGTTCAATAAAAACACCATAATTTTAAGGAGAATATTATGAGCATGAAATATATTACTAAAATTAAAGCAAATTTAGCTATTTATACTAAAAAAAAGACATCTAACCTTTTAGATGGTACATATAATTCTATTTATAAGGGAAAGAGTATGAATTTTGAGGATTTACGAGAATATGAAATGGGAGATAATGTAAAAGATATAGATTGGAAGGCCTCTGCAAGAACTAATAAAATTTTAATAAAACAATATATTGCTGAAAAAAAGCATAATATTTTATTTATATTAGATTCAGGAAAAAAAATGCTAGCAGATACGAAAAAATTAGAATCGAAAAAAGAAGTTGCATTAATGACTGTAGGAACAATAGGATATTTAGTATGTAAAAATGGAGATTCAATAGGAGCAATATATAAATCAAAAAATAATATAAAATTATTTCCATTTAAAGTAGGATTATATAATTTAGAAAATATTTTGACATTTTATGAAAAAGAAATAAGAGAAGAAAATAATATAAATGAAATAATAAATTATGTATTAAAATTTATTAAAAGAAAAATGATAATTTTTATAATAACAGATATAGAAGGAATAAATAATATTTCAGAAAAAAATTTAAAAAAACTATCGTTATTACATGATGTTATGTTTGTTAATATTTCTGATGCATTAATATCTAATGAAAACTCATATGATATTGAACAAGACAGCTATATCCCTAAATATATTTTAAATGATAAAAAATTAAGAAAAATAGAAATAGAATTAAAAAATAAAATGTGTAATAAAGTAGAAGAAAAATTTAAAAAATATAAATTAATTACAATAAAAATAGATGAACAAAAAAATATAGTGAAAAATATATTAGAATTATTAGAAAGGCGAAAAAATGCAGACATCAATTAATTTGCAGGAACCTGCTACATATTCAATAATTCCATTAATAATTGTTTTTATTTTAATAATTATTGAATTTTATTATTTATTTTATAAAAAAAATAATAAAAATAAAATAAATAAAATAATAAAAAATAAAGAAAAATTAATTCCAGAAAAAAATATAAAAAATATTAAATTAATTAAAGAAAAATATTTTGATAAATTAAATCAAGTAGAAAATAAATATAAAAATAAAATTATTAATTTAAGAGAAGCATATCAATTAATAAGTGAAATAATTAGATTATTTGTTTTTGAAATTACAGATATAACAACACAAAATTATTCTCTATCTGAAATAAAAAAATTAAATATTCCAGATTTATTTAATTTAATTAAAGAATATTATGAACCAGAGTTTTCAAATAAAGTTGATGGGAATTTTGATGAAGCAATAAATAAAGCGAGGAGAGTAATAGAAAAATGGAAGTAATGTATCCAATTATTATAATTATTGGTTTCGTGATTGCAATATATTTATATTTTAAAAATATAAATAAAAAGGAAAAATATACGGAAGGAACGAAAGTAGCTAATACAAGTTATATTAAAGAAACTGAATATTATAAACAGAAATTAAGAAAATATAAAATGGCGTGTAATGTAGTAAAAATTTTAAGTGTTTTATGTATAGTATTAACAAGTATAATTATTTCGAGACCTGTAAATGTAAATATAGATAATACAGATGAATATAATAGAGATATTCTTTTAGGATTAGATATATCAACTTCTCAGTGTGAAGTAAATCTAAAATTAATAAATAAATTCAGAGAAATAATCCCTAATATTCAGGGAGATAAAATTGGAATTGTTATATATAATACAGCACCTGTGGTATATTGCCCATTGACAAATGATTATGATTATATAAATACATGTTTTGATAATATAGAATCACAATTAAATATTGCTATAAAAAATAACGGAAATCCGCCTAATACATATAAGGAAAATGGGGTGACAAAATCAACTATATGGTACGGAGGTGTAGGTAATAATGCGGAACAAAGAGGAAGCTCACTTGTAGGTGATGGACTTGCTGGTACTTTATTTTCATTTCCAAATTTGAAAGAAGATAATGATAGAACAAGGATAATTATATTTGCAACAGATAATGATGTTGCTGGAAAGGAAAAGATATCATTAGAAGAAGCATGTCAATTATGCAAAAAATATAATATAAATGTATATGCATATTGTCCTACAATTCAAATGAATAAAAATGTAACAAACGAGAAAATAAATAATTATAAAAATGCAATAGAAAAAACTGCAGAAGGAAAATTCTATATAGGTGATTTGGATAATATGGCGTCAAATATAGTAAACGAAATAAAAGAAACAAAAATATCATTAATGCAAAAAAATAAAAAAACATATAAAACAGATCAACCTGAAATATTTGTAAAAATTACTATAATATTATTTTTTATTTTAATTATTATAGAGAAAAGGATAAAGCTATGGTAATAAAACCAATAATTCCAATTTGGATTATGATTATAATTTGCTTGATTGGTATTATAATTATAATATATGATGAACAATGGAAAAATATAAAAAAAATCACAAAAAAATATTTAATTAATGTAATAATAAAAATATCTATATTAATTTTATTATTTATTATAAATCTAAGACCGATGATTTTTAAAGAAAAAAATATTTCTAAAGAAATAGATAGAAAAATATTATTTGTTATAGATACAAGTGTTAGTATGAAAGCATTAGATTATAATAATGACGAAGAAAGAATAAATGGAGTAATAAATGATTGTTGCTATATAGTTGATAAATTATCAGATTGCGAATTTTCAATTATAACTTTCGGAGATACGGCTCAAAGACTTATACCATTTACATCAGATATAGATATGGTACAAGCTGAATTAAAATCAATAAATCTAGAAGATGATTTATATGCAAATGGAAGCTCAATGAATTTAGCAAAAGATATATTAGAAGAAACATTAATAGAAGAAAAAAATAGAGAGAATAAACCAATTACATTGTTTTTTATATCTGATGGAGAGATAACAAAAGAAGAAGAAAAACTAGAATCTTTTTCGAATATAAAACAATATATTGATGATGGTGCTGTATTAGGTTACGGAACTCAAGCTGGAGGCAAAATGATTAGTTCTTTATATGAAAATGAACTAAATAATTCTAATATATATGTTTATTATTTTGATAATAAATATAATAAAAAAATAGCCATTTCTAAAATTGATGAAGAAAATTTAAATAAAATTGCCTCAGATATAGAAATAGATTATATACATATGAATAAAAGTTCAGATATTGATAATAAATTAAATGATATTATAAAAAATAATACAAAATTAAATAATAAAAATAAAAAAACAAATCAATATAAAGATATATATTATTATTTTGCAGTAATATTAATCATTTTATTAATAATTAATTTTATAATTCAAAAAAGGAGTATTATATGAATAAAAAAATATTAAAAATTATTTGTGTTATTTTAATTTTTATTTTTTTGAAATTATTATTTAATATTATTTTTAATAATTTTATTATAAAAAATTATAATAAAGGAAAATATTTGGAAAATCAATCAAGTATACTTGTGAATATTAATTATTTTCAAAAATATATTGCATATTATAATTACGGAAATATTTTATATAAAAATGGAAAATATGAAAAGGCAATAGATGAATATAAAAAAGCATTACAAAAAAATATTCCACAAAATAAAGAATGTAAAATTAGAATTAATTATGCACTGGCAATATGTAAAACCGTAAATGTTGATGAAAGTGAAAAAGAAAGTATAGAAAATGCAATAAAAACATATGAATCTGCAATAGATATTTTAGTGGAAAATGGTTGTGCAAGTAAAGATAATGAAGGTCATAGTGAAATAGCAGAAAATTTAAAAAAAGATATTGAAACAGAAATAGATAGATTAAAAAATTTATTGAAAGATTTAAAAAAAGTAACAAAAAAAGATGAAAATAATAAAAAAGAAAATAATAGTGAAAATATTGAAGAAGAGATTCAAAATATAAAAGAAGAGGCAATTAAACAACAAAGAAAAAAGGAAGAAATGTATAAAAAATATGATAAAACTTTTAAAAGAAAAAGTAAAAATTGGTAATTAGAAAATAAGGAGTAAATAATGGTTTTTATAAAATTAAAAATGAACCATTATTTTTAATTTTAAAAAGCGAAAAAATATTCGCAAACCTATTGCCAAAAAACAAAAAATAATATAGAATAGTATAATAAAAAAGAAAGGATGATTTAGTATGAAATTTGTACATATCGCAGACACACATTTTGATTTTCCATTTACTACATTATCAGATAAGGGGAATCTAGGGGAACAAAGAAGATTAGAACAAAGAAAAATATTAAAAAAAATAATAGAATATATAAAAGAAAAAAATATAAAATATTTATTTATTTCTGGAGATTTATATGAACATCAATATATAAGAAAATCGACAATAGAATATATAAATAATTTATTTAAAGAAATAGAAAATACAAAAATATTTATATCTCCTGGAAATCATGATCCAATTTTAAAAAAATCATATTATAATAATTTTGAATGGAATAAAAATGTATATATATTTAATTCTAAAATCCAAAAAATAGAAACAGAAGAAGCTGATATATATGGATATGGCTTTGATGATTTTTATTGTACAAATTCAGGAATAGAAAATTTAACAATAGAAAATCCTCAAAAAATAAATATATTAGTAATGCATGCAACATTAAATGGGGCAAATAATGAAGAAATGCAATATAATTCAATTAGTAGTAAAATATTTGAAGAAAAAGGATTTAATTATATAGCATTAGGGCATATTCATAAAAATAATTTTAGTGAAAATGGTAAAATAATATATCCAGGTTCAACTATGTCATTAGGGTTTGACGAATTAGGAGAACATGGAATGATAGTAGGAGAAATTAATAAAAACGAAAATAAATTAAATTTTATTAAATTAGATGAAACAGAATATGTAGAAAAAGAAATAAATTGCACAGAAATAAATTCAATAGAAGAATTAATAGAAAAAATAAATCAAATAAAAATAAATGAAAATAAATTATATAAAATAATATTAATAGGAAAAAGAAATTTTGAAATAAATATATATGATTTATATAAATATGAATTAAATGAAAAAATAATAAAAATAAAAAATAAAACAAAACCAAATTATAATTTAGAGGAAATTATTAAAGAAAATTCTTTAAGAGGATTATTTGCTAAAGAAATATTAGAAGAAATAAAAAATAAAAAATATAATGATGAAATAATTGAAAAAGCATTAGAAATAGGAATGGAAATATTAGAAAATTAAAATAATAATAGAAAATTAAAACAATAATGGAGGGATTTATTTGAAAATAAATAAAATAAAAATAAATTCATATGGAAAATTAAAAAATAAAGAAATAAATTTAGAAAATAATTTTAATATTATTTATGGAAAAAATGAAAGTGGAAAATCAACATTATTAAAATTTATTTTAAATATTTTTTATGGTGCATCAAAAAATAAAAAAGGAAAAAATATTTCTGATTTTGAAAAATTTAAACCATGGGATTCAGAAGAATATTCCGGAAAATTAACATATGAATTAGATAATAAAAATAAATATGAAATATATAGAGAATTTAATAAAAAAAATCCAAAAATATTTAATGAAAATGGAGAAGATATTCTAAATGAATTTAATATTGATAAAAATAAGGGTAGTGAATTTTTTTATGAACAAACACAAATAAATGAAGAAATGTTTTTATCAACTTCAGTAGCAATGCAACAAGAAATAAAAGTAGAAAAAAATATTCAAAATGTATTAATACAAAAAATTTCTAATTTATTAGATAGTGGAGAAGATAAAATTTCGTATAAAAAAGCTATGGAAAAATTAAATAAAATACAACTGGAAAAGATAGGGACAGATAGAAGTAGAGAAAAACCAATTAATATTATTAAGAAAAATATAGAAAATAATGAACAAAAATTAGATGAATTAAAAAAATATGAAAATATTAAATATGAATTAAATGATGAAATAAATAAAATAAAAAAAGAAATAAATAAAAAAGAAATAAAAAATAAATTATTAAAAGAAATAAAAAATAAAAATGAAAAAAATAATCTGGAAAAAGAAAAAATAAAAATAAAAGAAAAAATAATTGAAGAAAATAAAAATAAAATAAAAATAATTGAAAATAATTTAGAAAAAATAAATAATAAAATAATATTAGAAAAAAATAATAAAAATAATATTAATGAAAAATATGAAAAAAATAAATTAAATAAAAAAATAAATAAATATTTTATAATATTAATTTTAATAAATATTTTATGGATAATATTTATTCCAAAAATAATCAAAAATAATATAATTAAATATATTTTTCTGCTTACAGTACCAATGTATTTGATTTTTTACATATTTTTGAAAAATAAATTAAAAAATAAAATAAAAATAATGGAAAATATTCAAAAAAATAATTTAGAAAAAATAGAAAATGAAAAAAAAGAACAAGAAAATAATAAAAAAATATATGAAGAAAATTTACAAGAAATATTAAATGAAATTAATGAATTAAAAATAAAAAATAATTTATTAAATAATTTAGAGGAAAATAAAATAATAAATAAATATGAAAAAAATATTGAAAAAAATGAAATTAATTATTATTTAAAAAAAGAAAATATTAATAATGAAATTAATTTATTAGAAAATGAAATAAATAATAAAAAAATAGAAAAAAATAAATTAGAAATACAAAAAGAAAATATAGAACCTCAACTCGAAAATTTATCAAATTTAGAAGAAAAAATATATTCATTAAAAAATAAATATAATATTTTAGAAAAAAATAATCAGAGTATAGAATTGGCTAAAAATTTGTTAGAAAGAGCATATGAAAAAATGAAAAATAATATTAGCCCTATATTTACAGAAAAATTATCTAATAATATTGAAAAAATAACTAAGGGTAAATATTGCAAATTAACTTTTAATGATGAACAGGGATTAATTGTTGAATTAAAAAATGGTAATTATATATCAGCAGAAAGATTAAGTACTGGAACAATAGATCAATTATATTTATCTTTAAGACTTGCAATGTTAGATGAAATTTCAAATGAAAAAGTTCCTATTATATTAGATGAATCTTTTGCTTATTATGATGATGAAAGATTAAAAAATATATTAATATATTTATTTAATGAATTTAAGGATAGACAAATAATAATATTTACATGTACTAAAAGAGAAAAAAATATATTGGATATGGAAAACATGAAATACAATTTTGTTGAAATGTAATGATATGCTTGAAAAAACTGCCAAGATATTGTATAATATAAAACGAAATTAAAGAAAAGGAGAATTTATATGTTTGATAAATTAGAAACTGTAGAAGCAAGATATGAAGAATTAACAAAATTGATAAGTGATCCAGAAGTGATTGCGAATCAGACTGAATGGCAAAAATTAATAAAAGAACATAGTTCAATAGAAGAAATAGTACAAAAATATAGAGAATACAAAAAAGAAAAGCAAAGAATGGACGAAGCAAAAGAAATGATGGAAGATAAAGAACTAAAGGAATTAGCAGAAGCAGACTACTATGAAGCAAAAGAAAACATTCCGCACATTGAAGATGAATTAAAAGCTTTATTAATACCAAAAGATCCAAATGATGATAAAAATATTATTTGCGAAATTAGAGGCGGAGCTGGAGGAGAAGAAGCAGCATTATTTGCAGGAACTTTGTTTAGAATGTATTCAATGTATGCAGAGAGAAAGCATTGGAAAATAGACATATTAAATGAAAATGAAACAGAGTTAGGTGGATACAAGGAAATTTCTTTTATGGTTACAGGAAAAGGTGCATATAGCAGATTAAAATTCGAAAGTGGTGTGCATAGAGTACAGAGAGTTCCAGATACAGAGAGTAGTGGAAGAATACACACATCAACAGCCACTGTTGCAGTATTGCCAGTTGTAGAAGATGTAGAAATTGATATAAATCCAGCAGATATAAAAATGGAAGTATTTAGGGCTTCTGGTGCTGGAGGTCAACATGTTAATAAAACATCATCTGCCGTAAGACTTATTCATGAACCAACAGGAATAGTGGCAGAATGTCAAACAGAACGTTCACAATTACAAAACAGAGAATATGCTATGAAAATGCTTAGGTCAAAATTATATAATATAGAGAAAGAAAAACAAGATTCAGAAATAGCAAATGCAAGAAAAACACAAGTTGGTAGTGGGGATAGAAGTGAGAAAATTCGTACATATAATTATCCTCAGGGACGTATAACAGATCATAGAATTGGAATGAGTATATTTCAAATGGAAAATTTCTTAAATGGAGATTTAGATGAGATGATAGATAATTTAAGTGCAGCAGATAGAGCCGAAAGATTAAAAGGAGAAGAAGAGTAAAAAAATTTTAAAATAGAATTTTTTCAGATTTCCCTAATTATTAGACAAAAAAGTTTAATAATTGGGGAAATTTTATTTGCAAATCTTTTAAAAAAAGATTATTAAATACTATTGCAAAAATATAAAAAATGTAGTAAAATACAAACAAATATTTGAAGAGGAAAGAGAGAAAAAATGGAAGATATATTAAAAGGATTAAATGATAAACAATATGAAGCAGTAATAAATACAGAAGGACCATGTTTAGTAATTGCAGGAGCTGGTAGTGGAAAAACTAAAGTACTAACACATAAAATTGCATATTTAATGGGAGAAAAGAGAGTATTACCATGGAATATATTAGCAATAACTTTTACAAACAAAGCTGCAAAAGAAATGAAAGAAAGAATAGAAATGTTAGTTGGAGATGCAGCTAAAGATATGTGGATTGGAACATTTCATTCAATATGTGTAAGAATATTAAGAAAATTTATTGATAGAATTGGGTTTGATTCATCATTTATAATTTTTGACACTTCAGATCAAAAAACAATGATAAAGCAAATTTTAAAAGACTTACAATTAGATGATAAGATGTTTTCTGATAGGTCAGTAATGTCTGAAATTAGTAATGCAAAGAATGAAATGTTAGAACCAGATGCATATTCTGTAAAAGCACATGGAGATTTTAGAAAAGAGAAAATAGCCATGGTATATGAAAGATATCAAAAAAGACTAAAGGAAAATAATTCCATTGATTTTGATGATATAATTAATTACACAATAAAAATACTTTTAGAAAATCCAGATGTATTAGAATACTATTCAAATAAATTCCAATATGTTTTAGTTGATGAGTATCAAGATACAAATAAATCACAATTTACATTAGTAACAATGCTTGCTTCAAAACATGGTAATATTACTGCTGTTGGTGATAATGACCAAGGTATATATAGTTTTAGAGGTGCTGATATATCTAATATATTAAATTTTGAAAAAGATTTTCCTGGAACCCAAATAATAAAACTAGAACAAAATTATAGATGTACAGGAAATATCTTAAAAGTTGCAAATGCAGTAATAAAAAATAATGAAGTTAAATATGATAAAAAATTATGGACAGAAAATGATGTTGGAAATTTACCAAAAATATTTTCTGCAAATAATGAATATGATGAAGGTAGATATATTGCAGAGCAAATTGGTCACCTTGTAAGAGAGGAAAAATATAAATATTCAGATTTTGCAGTTTTATATAGAATGAATACACAATCAAGAGCAATAGAAGAAATATTAAGAAGAGAAGATATTCCTTATAAAATTGTAGGTGGATTAAAATTCTATGAAAGAAAAGAAATTAAAGATACAATTTCATATTTAAGATTAATACAAAATCATTCAGATAATTTAAGTTTAAATAGGATAATAAATGAACCTAAAAGGGGAATTGGAAAAACTAGTTTAGATAAAATTACACAAATAGCTGACCAAAATAATGTATCAATGTATGAAGTAATAAAAAAAGCTGATGAATATGGATTAAATAGAGTATTTTTGAATTCTCGAGAATTTATAGATTGCATAGAAAATATATCTGCAAAAAAAGATGAATATACTATTTCAGAATTAATACAAAAAATATTAAAAGATACAGGATATACAAAAGCATTAGAAAATGAAAATACGATTGAAGCGGAAAATAGAATTGCAAACTTAGAGGAATTTTTAAATGTTGCAGTGGAATTTGAAGAAGAATCAGCAGATAGCGGATTAAGTGACTTTTTAGAAGGAATAACATTGTCAAGTGATTTAGACAATGTAGAGGAAACTGATGAATCTGTAACATTAATGACTTTACATAGTGCTAAAGGGCTAGAATTCCCAGTGGTATTTTTAGTTGGAATGGAAGAAGGAATTTTTCCAGGATATAAATCAATTGGAGAACAAAAAGAACTAGAAGAGGAAAGACGTTTGTGTTATGTAGGAGTAACAAGAGCAAAAGAAAATTTATTTTTAACTAATAGTAAACAAAGAACTACATTTGGTTCTACAACACATAATCCTCCATCAAGATTTTTACAGGAAATTCCTAAAGATTTATTAGATGGATATGATGAAGCAATTTCAACTATGCCTAAGAAAAATGACATATTTGGAGATAGTAATTATACTTGGAGTTATGGAAGTAGAAATAATGGAAATATCAAAACATATAAAACTACGGAACCACAAAGTGCGATATCAGCTTCTAGCATTACAAAAAAATCAGATGGATTCTCATTTAGAACTGCTGAAAGCTTTTTGAATAATATTGTTAAGAAAAAAGAAGAAACAAGTGTAGATTTTTCTGCTTATAGCTCTGGCTCAAGAGTATATCATAAAAAGTTCGGAGAGGGAACTATAAATTATGTTGAACCAGAAGGTGGAGATTTAAAAGTTGATATTAATTTCGATAAGGTTGGACATAAGAGATTGATGGCAAAATATGCAAATTTAGAAATATTATAAAAAATAACAGATTAATGAGTATAAAACATTAATCTGTTATTTTTATATGCAAAAAGCGTATTGTTAAACATAGTACTTTTTTGATATTTATGGTATTATTATTTAAAAAATAAGAAAGGGGAAAATGTATGGAATCTAAACCTATGAAGCTTTTAATTATAGAAGATGACATTAATGATTGTAATAGTTTTATTAATTGTGTTAAAAAAAGAAAAGATATAGAAATAGTAGCAATAACAGATTCAGATATAGAAGGATTAAAATATGCAAAAACTAAAAGTCCAGAAGGAATTATATTAGATTTAGAATTAAATAATAGTGTAAATGGCAGTACAGATTCTTTAGGCTTTTTATCTGAACTAAAAAAATTAAAATTGAAATACCAACCAATAGTTATAGTAACAACACATGTAAATTCAAAGAGAACATATCAAATATTACATAGAAGTGGTGTTGATCTAATTCTTTATAAAGATCATCCTAAATATTCTGCGAATTTAGTGTTAAATCATTTTATAAATTTGAGAGAAATTCCTTTAGAAGAAACAAATGCATCTGTTGAGGAACTTATTCAAGATAGTAGAGATAAAATATCTACTTGTATTAATCGTGAATTGGAGCTTATAGGTGTAACATCAAATCTTAAAGGTAAGAAATATATACATGATGCTATTTTATATTTAATAGAAAATGAGGATAGTGATATAAATGTTGTAAAATATTTAACAACAGTATATAAAAAATCTGAAACTACTATTAATAATGGAATAAAAAATGCAATTTACCATGCGTGGAGAGCTTCTCCTATAGAAGATTTAATGAGATACTATACGGCTAGAGTAAATTACGAAACAGGAATACCTACAAATATGGAATTTTTGTATTATTATAGAGATAAAATTAAAAATATGATTTAAATAGATTAAAAATCACTTTTTTGTATAAATTTATATTGGATTGTAAATAATATCTATATAATTTATAAGAAAGGGTGATTTTTTTATGGCAGATTTAACACAGTCAGAATTACAACATTTAAGACATTTAATTGGAGCACATGAAACTGCTTATCAAAAATTAAATGCATATTCAACACAAGTACAAGATGCACAATTAAAGCAAATGTTTACTAAATCAGCACAAGATGCGTTAAACACAAAGCAAAAGCTTATGGGCTTTTTAAATAATTAAAAATTAAAAGGAGATAATGAAAATGGATGAAAAAACAATGGTAAATGATGTCTTAGGAAGTGTAAAAGCTGATTTAGGAGCATATCAAACTGCTATTTCTGAATCAGAAAATATACAACTAAGACAGACATTTCAACAAATAAGAAACTCTGATGAGAGTTTTCAGTATGAATTATTTAAAGTAGCTAATGCAAAAGGATATTATAAACCAGCACAAAAAGCTACAACCACAGAGATAGAAACTTTAAAAACAGAATTACAACAAGGATAACAAATACTATAACCCTTACGCATTTAAGATTTTTATAATATTAAATTTAAATATGGTGAAAAAAAGAGAATAAAAAAGAATGGAAGAATAAATAAAAGAAAAACCTAGTAAAAAAAGATTTTTTTAAAATTGCTAAAGTAGTTGAAAATATTATAAAATTTAAAAAAATATGTGTAAGGGAGAATAGAATGTTTAAACAAATATTAGTATTTGCAAGAAAATCAATGAAGCTTACAATACTTATAGCAGTTTCTATATTTTTAATAATATGTGCAGTAGCATTATTTTTTAAACCTATATATAGTGTTACTATAAATGGCGAAGCCGTAGGCTATAGCAAAGATAAAAGTAAATTGCAAAACAGAATAAATAAGTATATGACTTCAGGAGAAGATAATAGTCAAATTGCATTTGTGCAAATAGACAATTTGCCAGAATATAAAATGTGCTTATTAAAAAGAAATATAGTAACAAATGATGATGAAATATTTGATAAAATAAAAAGTTCAGGTGTTATTTATTATAAATATTATGCAATATTAGAGGGAGAAGAAGAAAAAGCATATGTAAGTGATTTTTCACAAGCAGAAGAGGTAGTTAAACAATTAAAAGATAAAAATAGTGATAATGTTGAACAAATATCAATTATGGAAATGTATGATACAGATTTAAAAGATTTTTCTGAAGTGGAAGCAACAGTAGCTTCATTATATAAAGAAAAAGTAGTAGTACAAGAACCTATAAAAGAAACCAAACCAATTGTCACAGGAAAAGTAAATACATCAACAAATATTTCATATCAAAAAGCACCATTAAGTATGAATTTGATAAGACCAATTTCTGGAACAATTACATCTCGTTTTGGTGCCAAAAGTAGTAGAAGAGTAAGTGATCATACAGGATTAGATATTGGAGCTCCAATAGGAACACCAGTAAAAGCAGCAGCAAGTGGAACCGTAACATTTTCTGGATTTAAAGGGTCATATGGATATTTATTAGTAATTTCACATGGCAATGGAGTTGAAACTTATTATGGACATTGTAGTAAATTGTATGCTACAGTTGGACAAAAAGTAAGTCAGGGAGAAGTTGTTTCTGCCGTAGGAAATACAGGAAATAGTACTGGACCACATTTACATTTAGAAATAAGAGTAAATGGTGTGGCATATAATCCACAAAATTATTTGTATTAAAAAAAGACTATTAAAAGTATTAAACTTTTAATAGCCTTTTTTTATACAAAGTTAAATATACAATTAATAATGGCGTTATCTTCAAAAATAATTTTTCCATATTCATTTAACAAGCCAGATATGTAAGATGAATTAGGAACCTTGGTACCAAATTCTGAAAAGACTTCTTCCATATAATCTAATAAAACGGAATAATTTTCTGTGTTTTTGTCATATAAATAATAATTATTATTATATGATATTAAAGAAAAATTTTCAGAAAAATTTCTTAAATTTAAATCAGAAATATTATTTAAAAATGAGCATAAACTAATAAAATCATCAAAATTGTTAAATTTAAAAACAAAAGAAGTTTGCTCAGGTTCTGGTTCTTGTTTTTTTTCTATTAATTTTGTGATTATAAATGTATATTCTTCATCAGAGGACATTAGTGCCTCGACTAATAATTTTGAATCACCTGTTTTAAATCCAATTTCTTTTTCTGCTCTAATTAGCATAGTTTTTAATAATTGCTGAGAAGACCTAGAATTATTAAAAATATTTTCACTAGAAATATTGTGTAATTTTATATCTTTTGTATCAAGTATAATTTTTATTTTTGTATCTGTTATCTTTTCAAATTTCATTTAAAACCTCCATAACTTATTAAATATATTATACTACTATTATTAATATAATTAAAGGAACAATTTTTGGTAAAAAAACTTATATAGTACTTGAAAAAAACATAAATTCAATATATAATAGTAACACAATATAGGGGACCTTTCTATAAGAGAAAGGAATAAAATTATGTCAATAAAAATGAAAGAATTACCAAAAGCAGAAAGACCATATGAAAAACTTGAACTGTATGGGGCAGAAGTTCTAACAAATGCAGAATTGTTAGCAATAATAATAAAGACAGGAACAAAAGAAGAAACATCAGTAAATTTGGCACAGAGAATATTAAAACTAAATAATAGCAATATTGATAATTTGAAATTTTTGACAAATTTAACATTAGAAGAATTTACAAAAATAAAAGGTATAGGAAAGGTAAAGGCAATTCAATTAAAAGCAGTATGTGAATTAGCAAAAAGAATTAATTCGGTGTCACATTATAAAGAAAAGCTAATATTATGTCCAAAAGATATTGCAGAATTATTGATGGAAAAAATGAGGTTTGAAAAACAAGAAATATTGAGTGTAGTAATATTGGACAACAAAAATAAATTAGTAAAAATAAAAGAAATTGCTAAAGGCGGAGGAAATTTTGTATCTGCTACAATGAAGTCAATATTAAATGAGGCGGTTAGAATAGATGCAAATAAAATAATATTAGTACATAATCATCCAACAGGAGATCCGACACCAAGCGAGCAGGATATGAAATTTACAGAAAATGTTAGACAAGCATCTGAAATATT
Source organism: uncultured Clostridia bacterium (assembly GCA_934167135.1). Classification (GTDB taxonomy): domain Bacteria; phylum Bacillota; class Clostridia; order TANB77; family CAG-508; genus CAG-269. Next base: position 11,827 of record CAKPKI010000007.1, on the reverse strand, counting down.
GGGAATAAAATTGCTAGACCATATAATAATAGGAGAGTCTAGATATGTAAGTATTTTTTCGATAATAGAAAAGCAGAAGAAAGGAAAGAAATAAAATGAATTTTTTGTCATTTAAATCAAAAGATATAGGAATCGATTTAGGAACAGCAAATATATTAGTAACTGTGAAGGGGAAAGGAATAGTAGTAAGAGAACCATCAGCAATTGCAATAGATGTAAAAACTGGTGAGATATTATCAACGGGATTTGAAGCAAAAGAAATGATAGGGAGAACTCCAAAAGAAATAAATGCAATAAAACCGTTAAAAGATGGAGTAATTGCAGATTTTACTGCAACTAAATTACTTTTAAAAAATTTATTAGAAAGAGTTTGCAAAAGATATAATGCAGTAAGACCAAGGGTACTAGTAGGAGTTCCTTCTGGAATAACAGAGGTTGAAGAAAGAGCTGTAGAAGAGGCTATAATTCGTGCTGGTGCAAGAGAAGTATATTTAATAGAAGAACCAATGGCAGCAGCTATAGGAGCTGGGATAGAAATAGAAGAACCAAGTGGAAATATAATTGTTGATATTGGTGGAGGAACAACAGAAGTAGCTGTAATATCTTTAGGAGGAATTGTAATTAGTAATTCACTAAGAATTGCTGGTGATGAATTAGATGAAGATATTATAAATTATATAAAAAAAGAGTTAAATCTAGCAATAGGAGAAGAAACTGCTGAACAGATAAAAAAAGAGATTGGATGTGCAACACCATTAATGACACAAATGACAATGAAGATTAAAGGAAGAGATTTAAATAATGGTTTACCAAGAACAGAAACCATCACATCTGATCAAGTGGAACATGCAATGAAAGAATCAATAGACAAGATAGTTGAAATTGTAAAAATAACATTGGAAAAAACTCCACCAGAGTTAGCATCTGATATTATGGAAAAAGGAATTATTTTATCAGGTGGTGGTGCACTAATTCAAAATTTAGATAAATTAATAAGTGCTGAAACAGGAATGCCAGTTTATGTTGCAGATGAGCCACTAGACTGTGTTGTAAAGGGTACAGAAAAAACTTTGCAAGATTTAGAAAAATTAAAAACTATTTTATTAAATTCAAGAAAGAGAAGATAATATGGAAAGAGATAGAAAAAGTGGAATAATAGGTATTGTAATAACTATTATAGTATTAATTATACTGGTAATATTTTCAAATATGAATTCAGAAAATTTATCTGGAATAGAAAATGCGGTAAGTAAAATTGTAATGCCAATTGAAAATGGCTTGACATATTTAAAAAATAAAGTAAATAACAATGACAAATTTTTCCAAAATGTTAATAATTTAAAAACAGAAAATGAATCATTAAAACAAAAAAATAGTGAACTAGAGCAACAGTTAAGAGAATATGAAATTATGAAAAATGAGAATGAGCAATTAAAACAAGAATTAAATCTGGCAGAAAAATATGGACAATATACAACAGTTCCAGGCACAGTAATTTCTAGAGATATAAGCAATTATTCTAAAACAATTATAATAAATATTGGAAGTGACAATGGAATAAAGGAAAAAATGACTGTAATTGCAGATGAGGGACTAGTTGGTTATGTTGTATCAACAACTAATAAAACTGCTAAAATACAAACAATAGCTGATAGTGCGAGTGCTACGAGTTGTATTGCGAGTTCAACAAGAGATACAATGATTTGTAAAGGAACAATAGAAAACAAGTCTGTATTAAGTGCTTCTAATATAGAAACAGATGCAAGAATAATCCAAGGAGATAGTGTAGAAACTTCTGGATTAGGAGGCATATACCTAAAAGGTATACATGTTGGAAAAATTAAGAAAGTAAATGAAGGTTCTAATAAAACAGATTCTTATGCGACAATAGAAACTGCTGTTAATTTTGAAAAACTAGAAACAGTACTTGTTATAACAAACCAATAGAAAGGTATTATAAAAATGAGAAAAATATTAATACATATTTCATTAATAATTACATTTATAGTAATATATTTACTACAAACAACTTTTTTTAATTACTTTACTATTGCTGGAATAATGCCAAATGTTTTTGTTATATTGATGTTATTTATAGGACTATATATGGGTAGAACAATGGGTGTTATTTACGGTATATTATATGGTATTTTTATTGATTTTTGGATAGGAAAAAATATAGGAATAACATCTATAGCTTTAGCAGTAGTTGGAGTGATAAGTGGATTTTTGGATAAAACACTTTCAAAAGATAGTAGAATAACGGTTTTATTAATGGTAATAATTGGCACAATAATTTATGAAGTTATATCGTATATTTTGCAATATATGGTTTTTAAAATAAATATTGAGACATTAAATTTTATTAAAATATTATTAGTTGAAATTGTTTATAATATGTTATTAACAATAATATTATATCCATTAATAAAAAAGGTAGGATATGAAGTTGAAAATGAAGTAAAAGGGGATAGAATTTTAACAAGATATTTTTAAAAGGTTTTTAGAAAGTGGGTGCAAAGTTGAACAATAGGATTAATTTTGATGAAGAAGGAAAAGAACAAATTAATGTAAGATTTAATGTAATAAATGTGATAGTATATTTAATTGGTATAGTATTAATTGTTCAACTATTTAATCTTCAAGTTGTACATGGAGAAAGTTACAGAGAACAGTCAAATACTAGGCTATCCAGGGTTTCAACAATAAAAGCTGCTAGAGGTTCTATTCTAGATAGGTCTGGAAATGAGCTTGCTGGTGTTAAAACAGAAAATAATATTGAAATATATAAAACAAATATTTCTAATGATGAATTAAATGAATGTTCATTAAATTTAGTGAATTTATTAAATCAATATCAAATTCAATTTGATGATACATTTCCAATTACAATAAATCCATTTAAATTTACAATAGATGGAGATCAACTTGCAAGTTGGAAGAAAAAATATAAGATATCAGAAGAAGCAAATGCAGAAGAAGCATTTTATAAGTTTAAAAATAAATATGAAATATTAAATGATAATGTAGAGGATATCAGAAAAATAATATCAATTAGATATATAATTAGTACTACAGGTTATAGTGCAACAAAATCAATAACAATTGCAACAAATGTAAATGAGGAAGTAGTTGCACAAATAAGTGAAAGAAATAGTGATTTTCCAGGTGTTAGTATAGCAACTAATGCTAGTAGAACATATTTAACAGGAAGCTTAGTTGCACATGTAATTGGATATACTGGAAAAATAAAAGAAGAAGAATATAATGCAAATAAAGATACATATAACATTGATGATATAATTGGAAAAACTGGTGTTGAGTATATTTTTGAGAAATATCTTAAAGGTAAAGATGGAGAAAAGCAAGTTGAAATGTCTGTTGATGGAACAATTACAGGTGAATCAGTTTCTGAAAATGCAATAGCAGGAAGTGATGTTGTACTTACAATAGATTCAAATTTGCAAAAAGTTACAGAAACAGCTTTAGAAAATTGCATAAATAAAATCAAAAATGGAGGATTTTCACAAAGATATGATGCACAAGGTGGAACTGCTGTTGTAATGAATGTAAATACCGGTGAAGTATTAGCAACTGCAAGTTATCCTACATTTGAACCACAATGGTTTGTTGGTGGAATATCACAGGAGAATTGGGCGTATTTAAGAGATGATACAAGACATCCACAATTAAATAAAGCTACTCAATCTACATATGAACCAGGTTCAACTTTTAAAATGGTTACTGCGATTGCTGGATTAGAAACTGGAACAATTACAACTAAGGATAGAATTAATGATACAGGTGTATATAGAAAATATAATAGTGAATGGAAATGTTGGTATTATACAAGTTATCATAGAGGTCATGGATATCAAAATGTGACACAAGCATTACAACATTCATGTAACTACTTTTTCTATGAAACAGGAGACAGAATGGGAATTGATAATTTGGCTAAATATGCATTACACTTTGGTCTAGGCAAGAAAACAGGAATAGAATTGCCAAACGAAAAGGAAGGTGCAGTTGCTTCTAGAGAAACATATGCAAAACTTAGAAATGGTGGAAGAATAGGACCAGGTGATGTGCTAAATGCTTCAATAGGACAAGGGGATAACAATTTTACTCCTATGCAGATTGCTAAATATATTTCTTCAATTGCTAATGGTGGAACAGTAGTAAAACCAACAATTATAAAATCTATTTTAAATTCAGACGGTACAGAAGTATCAAGAGATGAAATTGAAAATTATACCAATGAAAAAGTGGGATATAGCGATACTGATGATGGAATAACTATAAATCCAGAAAGTATTGCTGTTGCTAAAGAGGGAATGAGAATGGCTGCTAGTGAAGCAGGTGGAACTGCTTACAATATTTTCAAAAGTTTTACCCAAGAGGTTGCAGGAAAAACAGGTTCAGCAGAAGCGGGAAAAGATAAGAACGGAAATGATTTGGTTAATGCATGGTTTGTGTGCTTTGCACCTTATGAAAAGCCAGAAGTTGCAGTTGTTGTTATGATTGAAAATGGAGGACACGGTAATTATGCAGCAGAGGTTGCTAGAGATGTTCTTACACAATATTTTGGTATGAATCAATCAACTGAAGTGATAAATGAATCTATGTCAGCTACTCCATTTGTTGAACAAGTAAGATAATACTTACTTTATAGGTAAAAATGAAAGGATGTTAGAAATGAATTGTATCAATATAAGTTTTAGGACAGATGAAGTTATGATAAAAATAGATGATAATGCGATACAAGAAGATATTATAAATGAATTAAATAAAAAGTTAAAAGAATTGAAAAAGTTATACAAAGAAGAAAAAACACCAATAAGAGTAACTGGAAAAATTTTGAAAAATAAAGAGTTAGATGAAATAAAGGAATTAATAAAAGATAAAATAGATGTTGATATTAATTTTGATTCTCCTACTACATTAGGATTACATAGTATAACTAGAAGTTATAAAAAAGATGTTGGAACATCTGAAACTACATTTCATAAAGGTTCGCTTCGTTCTGGACAAAAATTAGAAGTTGAAGGTAGTTTAGTTGTAATTGGAGATGTTAATGCAGGTGCAGAGGTTATAGCTGGTGACAATATTGTTGTTGTTGGAAATCTTAGAGGTTTAGCACATGCTGGTGCAAAAGGTAATAAAGAGGCAATAATAGCAACTAGCAATTTTTCAGCTGTACAGTTACGAATTTCTAATATTGTTAAAGAATTTGATAGAGATAAAACTTTTTCACATGAACATGCATATATATATGTTGATGGTGATGAAGTTGTAATTGAATAACATGGAAATTAGAGTTCCCTAAGGATATTAAGAATAATACCCTTTTGGGACTCTTTTTGTAATACAAATGTAACAAAAGTGTAATATAAATGTAATACAATTAGCTGGATGTGAGGTTCCGTAAAGAATTTGTTGGAATAAGAGTGATTTTTGAGAAAAAGGGGACTTGCATAAATTACTTGAAAATGGTAAATTGAATTTATACAAAAATGTGAAAGACAAAAGACAATATTAAATGGAGGAGATATGGGGATGAAGACACAAAAAACAAGAACGAGAACAATATTTGTTGTTTTAACTATTTTAGCTATACTTAGTGTATTTATAGCAGGAATGATTATTGCATTACCAATATTAAAGAAAACTAATGTAGAGTTTGCAAAAGAACAGATTGACAAAATTAAGCAAAGATTTGCTAGTACAACTGCAAGTAATGAAACAACTAAAAACTATGAGATTAAATCTCAAGATAGTTGGGATGTTTCTAAGAAAAAGGATGGAAGTGTAACTGCAAAATGGACAGAATCTAATAAAACTATTATCATTTCTGGTAAGGGAGAAATTAACGATTTTTCTATAACTAGACAATATAGTAGTCTTGTAGAAAAAGTTATAATAGAAAGTGGAGTAACAAGTATAGGAATTGGTTCTTTTTCAGGTTGTAATAGTTTAAATAGTATAAAAATGGCTGATAGTATAACAAGCATTGGAGGAAGTGCTTTTAATGGTACTAGTATAACAAGTATTTCTATACCAAGTGGTGTTAAAAAAGTAGAAAAAGCACCATTTGATGGTTGTAATAAATTACAAACTATTGAAATACATGCAAGTGTAACAGATATTGCTACAGATTTCTTAAAAAGTGCAAGTAGTTTAACAACTATAAATGTAAATGCAAGTAATGCAAAATTTTCTAGTGAAAATGGAGTATTATTTAATAAAAATAAAACAGAATTAATAAAATTCCCAAATAATAAAAAAGATGTAACACAATATAAAGTTCCAACTACTGTAGAATGGATACGAGAAGGAGCATTTTATGGATGTAGTAATTTAACAAGTATTGAGATGACAAATTCTGTTAATGCAATTGGTGAACAAGCATTTTATGGATGTAGTAATTTAACACAATTAGCAATTCCAAGCAATGTTGCAAGAATAGAAGATCTAGCATTTGGTAGATGTACTAAATTACAGACAATATCTATACAAAATATTGTAAGATATATAAATAGAACTGCATTTGATGATTGTAATGGTTTAGTAAATATTAATGTAAGTAGTGGAAATCCAGACTTTACAAGTGAAAATGGAGTATTATTTAATAAAAGCAAAACTGAGTTAATAAAATTCCCAAGTAGCAAAAAAGATACTACATATAAAATACCTAGTACTGTAACAAGTATAGTTCAGTATGCTTTCAAAAATTGTGTTAATTTAACAAGTATGGATATACCTGCAAATGTAACAAATATAGAAGAAAAATCTTTTGTTGGATGTACAGGTATAAAAAGTATAACAATCCCAAGTACAGTAACAAGAGTAGCAGAAGGTGCAATTCCTCCAGAAATAATAATATATGTAAAGGCTGATAGTGAAGGACATCGTTATGCAGAAGCTGGAAAACAAGGATATGTACTTGAAGGAACTGCTAGTAAAATTTCTACTAATTATGCAATACCAAAAGAAGATAGTATTAAGCTTTCTAGTTATGTGACAGCTAAATGGACATTTTCGAATAGAACAATTGAAATTACAGGAAATGGTGAAATAAAAGATAGTATTCTTGCTGATAGTTGGATACCAACACAATATATAAAACTCGTAGAAAATGTTGAAATATATGGACAAGTAACTAAGATAGGTAGAGCTTCTTTTAGTGGATGTGAAAATTTGAAAAATGTATCAATATGTGATTCTGTAAGTAACATAGGAGAATATGCTTTTAGGTATTGTAAAAGTTTAACTAGTATAAATCTAAATAATGTAAAATTTATAGGAAATAGAGCTTTTTTTGGATGTACAGGATTAACAGATGTAAAACTTCCTAATAATGTAGCAACTATTGAAGAATCTGCATTTAGAGGGTGTAAGAGTTTAACAAATATAAATATACCTAAAGGAATAACAAGATTAGAGGCTGAAACATTTTCAGGATGTACAAACTTAAAAAATATAGAAATTCCATATAATGTATTATATATAAATGGAAGTGCTTTTGAAGGATGTGTTAATCTAGCAAATGTAAGTGTAAGTTCTGATAATATGGGATATGTAGTTGAACAAGGAGTACTATATAATAAAGATAAAACAGAAATAGTAAAATTTTTAAACAATAATAAAAATGTAACTAAATATCAAATTTCAAGTAATGTAAAAACTATAGGAGCTAGTGCTTTTGATGGATGTAATTATTTAACAAGTATAGAAATTCCAACAAGTGTAACAACCATAGATAAACAAGCATTTAAAAATTGTAATAATCTAACAGATCTAAAAATTCCAAGTAGTGTAACAAGTATAGGAAAAGATGCAATACCATATAATGTAATGATATATGTAAAAGCAAATAGTGAAGCACATAAATATGCTGAACAAGAAGGAAAAGGTTATAAATTTATTAGTAATGGACCAAGTGTAACATTTTCTGTAAAAGAGGGTGCAACTGTTCAAAAAACTTATACAACAAAAGTAGATGTAAAAAATTATTATGATACTATCCAAGTTAACAAAAATAGCTTAAAATATCAATGGACACAAAGTACAAATACACCAACAAAAGATAGTTTTAAAAATAGCTTTACAAGTGGACAATCAATAACAAAAAATAGTGGAGATGGAAAATGGTATTTATGGATATATGCAGAAGATAATTGGCAAAATGCTACAATAACAAGAAGTGAAGCATTCAATTTTGATAATACTGCCCCAACTGCTAATGTAACATATTCAACACAAGCAACAACAAAAGAAGATGTAGTAGTAACAATAAAAGCAAATGAAAAAATACAAACTGTAAATGGTTGGACATTATCAAGTGATAAATTAACATTAACAAAAACTTATAAAGAAAATGCAACTGAAAATGTTGTAATAAAAGATTTAGTTGGTAATAGTACAACAGTAACTGTAAAAATAACAAATATTAAAAAACCAGAATCAACAGTTACTATAAATGAATATAAAATTAAAGGTAATTATATTATACAAATAAAACCAGATACTACTTATAGTGATTTTATAAAAAATGTACCAACAAATAGAAAATATGTAGTTAAAGAAGGTAATAAAACATTAACTGAAAAAGATTTAATAAAAACAGGACAAACATTAACAACAGAAGCTGGAACATCATATACATTAGTAGTAGCGGGAGATATTAATGGTGATGGTAAGATAACTTTAACAGAATTAGCTAGAATAGCTAAAATTGCTAAAGGAAAAATAACAAATATAAAAGAATTAGAAAAAATTGCTATAGATGTAAATGATGATGATAAAATTAATGATGCTGATGTAACTGCTATATCTAAATATGCAATAGATAATAAATAAAATTTTATGAGATGAACCCTATTATTGGACGTAAAGTTGAAAAAGGGTTCATTTTTATTATTTTGCACATATTGCAAAGTATTTATAAAAGTGTTAATATATAATTATAAACAGAATTATTGATAATAGAAAGGATAGTAAATGAAAAAAACTAGAAAGATAATATTTTTGATAATTGCTATTTTAGCATTATTAATATTCATAATAAATAATCTCAAAAGAAGAGAAATTAAAAGTATGCCAATATCTGAAATTAAAGAAAGCTATAATAATGAACAAATAATATCAGACAAGATTGTAATTCCAGACAAATATAACACTGGAATAATGAGTAAGGTCGAAGAATTGGAAAAAGTACCAGTTGCAACTAATTGGATAGAACCTAATACGCAAACATTATTTAAATGGACTGGAACAAATTATCAAGTAGATACAACTAAAGATTGTGGAAATAATATTTTATTAGAAAATAAATATTTTGAATATTCTATTGTGTTTACAAAACAATCAGCAGTAGAAAATAAAAAAACATATACATTTAAAAATTGTAAATTCAGGAATGTTAGAACAGAGTTTTTTAGTTCTGAAAATGTAATATTTAAATTTGAAAATTGTTCTTTTACTGGTTTTGCAGGTTCAGATGCAATATTTGACAAATGCTATTTTGGTGGAACAACGAGTGATGGAATGAATCCGTTCCAAAATATAAGAGTAACAAATTCTTTTTTTTCGGATTTTTCAAAAACAACTGAGACGACAGCAACTAATAAAATTCATTCAGATGGTATACAGATGTACGGAGATAGTAAAAATCTTAAAGATGTAAAAGATATTTATTTTTATAATTGTAGAGTGGAAATACCAGGATTTTTATTTACCCAAACTAATGGTGCGGTTAATGCTGCAATAATGTTACAACCTGAGTTTGGAGATTTATATAATGTTGAGTTTAAAAAATGTATTGTTAATGGTGGAGGATATACAATATATATAAATTCTAAAAATCGGAAAAAAGATACATGATTTGAAAATGAATGATATAAAGGTAGGTTGTGCTAGATGGTATGGGGTACTTTATCCAAGTACATCTGTTCCGCAAGGTGATTATGAGAAAAATAATATTATTTACAATAATGTTGAAGATAGTGAAAATCTATATGTAGGATCTGTATGGAAAGAAGGTAATGATGTACATTTAAGTGTTACAAATGATACAAATAGTGAAAAAAATTTGAAAGTTGAATTGAGTAATGGTGAGGTAAAAGAATTTAAAATAAAAGCTTGTCCTTCAGGAAAAACTTGGTGGAACAAAGGAGGAGCAGTACAAGAGTCATATGATAAATACACTTATGATGATATGCCTTTTGATATAGACATATCTGTTGGGAATACACAATGGATTAAATGTTATGACGGAAATGAGTTAATAAGAACTCAGAGTTTTGAAAATGAAAAAGAGCCAGAGCCAACATTTACATTAAACAAATATAAAATAAAAAATAATTGTATAATAAAAATAAAGCCAAATACTGATTATAATACATTTATAAAGGATATATCAACAAATAGAGATTATGAGGTAAAAGATGGAAATAGAATATTAAGTGGAACTGATATGATAAAAACAGGACAAAAGTTAACAAATGAATTAGGACAGACATATACATTAGTTGTAACAGGAGACCTTGATGGAGATGGAAAAATTAGTTTGGTGGAATTGGCTAGAATATCAAAGATAGGAGCTGGAAAGATAACAAGTATGACAGAAATAGAGAAAATGGCTATAGATGTAAATGGAGATGGAGAGATTAATATAATAGATATGGCTGCAATATCAAAAGAATATAAAGCACAGAAATAGAATATTAAGTATGTAATCAATTTAGAATGGAGAATAAAATATTATGATGATAAGACTAAACGAAACAGAAGAAATAATAAGGCTAATTTATAATGGATTTGATTTAGAACTATTATCTTTCGAGTTAGATATTCCAATTGAAAAATTGCAAGAATATAAAAAAAGATTAGAACTTCGACAATTTGCAAAGGAATCAATTAAAAATGGAAAAATTACGGAGGCAATAGATAAATTAAATAATTTTATAGAAACGACAGATAGTAACATTATAGAAAAAACAATATTATTAAAATTAAAAGCATATGCAAATAAAACAATGGTTAATAAAGAAGATTTGTTAGAAATAGAAAATGAAAAGAAAAAGCTTGGATTTTCAAGTGATATAGATCAGATATTGCGAGGACTAAATGTCCAAATATCAAAAATAAAGAGTAGTAATATTAGAAAAAAAGAAAAAAAATATATGAAAGAGCATCTAACTGAAGAGAAACAATATGAAAAAGAAGTACATGAAGAATATTTAAAACCAGATTATGAAGAAATAATAAATAGATATAAAGCTGAAATTATTGCAAACCCACAAAAAGCACAAGGAAAAAGAAATTTATTAGCATTTGCCTATTTTAGGTCAGGAAAAATAGATAAAGCAAGAGAAGAACTTATAGCATTAGCTGAAGAATCAAGCAGTTATATGGCATATAGACAGTTAGTTCATATTGAGAAAAAAATAGGAAATTTAGAAGAGGCAAAATTATGGGCATACGAGGCTCTTGGCAAATTTCCAAACAGTATTGAGATTAGAGAACAGTTAATATCTATAGCCAGAGAAGAAAAAGATGATCAAGAAGTTATAAAACAGTTAAGAGATATTATTGAGATAAACCCTAAAAATAAAAAAAATAAAAATAAATTAAAAACAATTATTGATAGAGAAGAAAAATAACTATATTTATATAGTTATTTTTTGTCAGTAGTTGCAAATTATGTAAAATTATAGTATAATGTTAGCTGTATTGGAATGTTTCAGTGTATTTATTATATTTTGGCAATAGTTTAATTTGCTAAATATTGAAAAAACATGGAAATACCAAGATACATTTGTAC
>CAKPKI010000006.1 GCA_934167135.1 uncultured Clostridia bacterium | reverse complement strand
AGTTATATGACCTCCTCCACCTAATTTTTCTAATATCATTTGAACATTTACATCACCTATTGAACGTCCACTTATACAAACTTTTCCATCTTCCATTAATCCTAAAACAAATGATGCTGTTATATTTCCTATTGTTAATAATTCATCTGCCGCTTTTGCACAAATTAAGCTTGTATCTTTTTCTTGAATATCATATTCTGCTATTGCTATAGTATCATGTATAATTTCAGATTTTTTAACAATTTCTGAAATTCTATTATAACTTCCTAAATCACTTTGGAACCATTTTTTAACTTTTATTATATCTATACCACATCTACGCAAGTATGCAGCTGCTTCAAATGTTCTTACTCCTGTTTTAAATGTAAAGTTTTTTGTGTCCATCATTATTCCTGCATATAATGCTTCTGCTTCTATAGTTGGTAATTCAACATCTGTTTGCGTATATTGAATTAGTTCTGTTACTAATTCTGCTGCTGAAGAAGCATATACTTCTTGAAATGTTAATATACTTTCATTTATGAAATCAGCACTTCTTCTATGATGATCTATTACTACTATTTTATTTGTTTTATCTAGTAATTCTGGTTGTTCAACATATGTTTTTTTATGTGTATCTACAATTACTAATAATGATTCTGAATTTGTTATTTCTAGTGCTTGTTCTTTATTTATTAATATTTCATTATATTCGTTTGGTATACATTCTATAAATGGTTTTATTGATGCTGTTTCTTTGTTTGTTACTATATAAGCATCTTTTTGTAAACTTTTTGCAATTCTATATATTCCTAATGCTGACCCCATTGCATCTATGTCTGGATTAGAATGTCCCATTATAACTACTTTTTCACATTCAGATATCAATTCTTCTAATGCATGTGCTACTATTCTTGCTTTTACTTTTGTTCTTTTTTCTACTTCTTCTACTTTACCTCCAAAGAATTGATATTTTCCATTCTCTCTTATTACAGCTTGGTCTCCTCCTCTGCCTAATATAACATCCATGGCAGCTGAGGCTGATTTATATATATCATTGTCTGTTTTTCCTTCTGTTGATATTGCAATACTTAATGTTAATTGTATTTTATCTTTTCTTACAATGTCTTTTATTGAGTCCAATATAGCACATTTGTTTTCTTTTATTTTTCCAAGATTTCTATGTTCAAAAATATATACATATGTGTCTCTATCTTCTTTTACTAATATTCCATTTGTTTGATTTACCCAATCATATATTGTGCTTTCAACTCTAGCCATTAATTGTGTTTTTTGCTCAGCATTTACTCTTTGCATTACTTCTTCATAATTGTCTACCATTATTATTCCAACACATGTGTCTTTGTCTTTATTTTCTTTTATTAATTCATATTTTTCTGTTTCATCTATAAAATACAATATAGCCATATATTCTGCTATCTTTTTTCTTTCACTTCTTTTTGTTTTTGATAATTCACATTGTACTCTATATTTCTTTTTTCCTATTTCGATATTTTTAGTTATTGATTTTCTTCTTTGTTCTCTATTTTTATCTTTGTCTAGTTCAGATTTTATTTCTATAATTAAATCATTTATGTATGTGTTGATATCTATATTCGAAAATTCTGTAACAAAGTTTAGGCTTTTCCATACTACATTACCGTCTGTTTCGATTATTATTAGTGGAAATGGAGAGTTTATTAAACTACTTTTTGCTGCAGAGTCTACTGTTAATGTTAGATCTTGTAGTTGTTCAGATATTTCACTTTTTCTCTTATTGTTTGCAAAATATGTATATCCTAATATTAATATAAACATTATTAATGATGGCATTATTAAGTTTGGTTTTAGTATTGATACTAATATTAGCAATATAAATATTATTATTAAATATATTTTTGTTCTTGATACTAAATTATCAAATAATTTTCTATTATTTCCTGACATAAGGTTTTCCTTTCTTACCTTTTTATACTATTTTAGTATACTTCCAAATGGCTATTTTGTCAAGTTTCTTGGCATTTTTTTCCGCTTACTTTTATCTTAATTTTATGTTATAATATTCTTAGATTTTTATTTGTTGAAAGGGTGATTATTTTGAAATATACTAGCGAATTTTATGAAATAATTTCTGATATAATTAAAAATACTTCTTTTCAAAAGTTAAATTTATATAAACATCATTATCTTTATACTCGTTTTGAACATAGTTTATCTGTTTCTTATTATTCGTATTTGATATGTAAGTTTTTAAAATTTGATTATATTTCTGCTACACGTGCTGGTTTATTACATGATTTATTCTTCTATGATTGTGAAAATAAACTTACTAGACCTAAACATCATATACATATGCACCCAAAAATTGCACTAAAAAATGCTGAGAATTTGTTTTCTTTAAACAGTATAGAAAAAGATATAATCCAAAAACATATGTGGCCTTTAACTCTGTCTGTGCCACAATATCGTGAAAGTTTTGTTGTTACTCTTGTTGATAAGTTTTGTGCTTTTAAAGAATGGTATAGATTTTGTGCTTATGCTTTGTTGAAAAAATTGAATTGGTCTTTATTAAAACTAAATATTGGTTAATTAAACAAAAAATACACTACCAATTAAAATGTAGTGTATTTTATTTTTTTACAATTCCATATTCAAATTATTTTTAATCCTACACTTTTCCCTTTTTTGTTTATAATATTCTAAATTTTTTTCTGTTAATTCAATACTCCCTAAGTTTTTTGACATTATATTTCTATAATCTTTCACAAAATTTCTTTTTATAGAACGCATAACACCATTATGAGTTATTATTAAAATTTTTTCATCATTCTTATATGTATCAAATAGACTTTCTATAAAATTACAAACTCTTTTATCAACTTGTGATGAAGTTTCTGCACCTGGCGGAGTATACTGCCCAGCTCTATATAAAGCGACTAAATCTTTATCAAATGAGTCTTTCTTTTTTCCTTCCCATTCTCCAATAGAAATCTCGATTATTCTTTCATCAACAATTGGTATTCTTTCTGGTATAATAGCTTTTAAAGTTTGCATCGTTCGTTTTAAAGGAGAACAATATATGTAATCAAAATTTTTTTCAGCCTCATGCAATAACTTTTGAGCTTTTTCAAACCCTTCTTGTGTTATATTACAATCTGTTCTCCCTGCAAATACACCAGCTCTATTAAAATCTGTTTCTGCATGTCTTATAAACATTAATTTTGGCATAATTCCTCCTTATAATAACTTCCTATTTTTCTTCTAAATTTTTATCTCTATTTGTATAATCAAAGTCTCCATATTTAGTTCTAGCAAATAATTGATGCATTTGCCCATATATTGTTCCAGGGCATATTTTAATAATGCTATCTATATGTTCTTGTAATTGTTTTGAACTCATATTAGATGTTCTTACCAAAACATCATTTCCTATATTTATACTTTGTCCTTTCTTAAAAAATTTTCCACCTATCTCAATTCCAGCATTTGAATAATTAATCCTATCTGTATCATTATTTAACCTAACTCCACATCCATGTGGTGTTAAAGTTATATTTTTTTCACATAATTGTATCGTATTATTTGAAGATATGTCTGGATGAACTAAAAATATAGCATTCCCAGGAGCTGTTAATAAAGTAAAATTTTCTTGTTCCCATTGACAACCTATACATACAGCATTATTAGTAGGCATACCATAATGACTTAGATTAATTATTTCTTCATCAACTATTTCTCCTAAAACCTTTTTGCAAAAATATCTATTTCTATCTTTATTTATTGTTTGCAATAATTGTGCTAGTTGATTAAACTTGACTGCTTTTTCTCCATAAATATATCTTAAATATCTATTACTTTCTGTATCATATTCTGTTTGAATATCATCGTAATACCAATTTCCTGGTACAGGATATAATCCATACTTTAAATTATCTTTCTTTAATTCTATTGCAGATGCATGTACTATCATATATTGTCCTGCTGGCAATTCTAAATTCCCTTCATTTTGTTCTGCAAGTATAGCAAAATGATTGCCCACATTATAATTCCAAAAAAACTTTTTTTCATCATTTATATCAATAGAATTTAATATTTGAAATGGTAAATGTGATTTAGCATATTCTAGATATGTTTCTCTATTTTTCATTACATCATCTAATCTTTTCTTAAATTCTTGTGTCGTAATTCTTCTTTTTAATCTATAAACTGCTGTTCCACAAACATTAACTGTGGTATCAACTGGAACAAAAGGAACATCAGAATCCCAAGTATAACATGCACCAGTATAAAATCCTCCTAACATCCTTGTTCCATTTTGTGCTATACCTAAATCTGGCATCGCATATATTATACTTTCTTTTTGTTTACCAGATAGTTTTGTTCCTACTTTACTTAATAAATGTGATGTTGTTTCTAAATGTCTTAATATTTCTCTTTGCGTTCTATCATTTAACGAAAAATTTATTATCATTTAAAGCTCCTCTCTGTTATATCTAATAATGAATATTATATCATATTTCCCTTGAATTTTCAATGATTTCGCACATTCCTCAACGATTTTCCTTATAGTTCACTGTTATTAGATAATAATTTTTTCAAGTCTTTTATATAAAACAAAAAAGCTAGAGGAAAAAACTTTATAAGTTTTCCCTCCAACTAACTATTAAAATCTATAAATTATTCTGCTTCTTGTACTTCTTCAGGTTCAGTTGTACTATCAGCTACTGTTGCCTCATCTTCACCTTCAACCTTAATACCAACATCTTGATATCTCTTCATACCAGTACCAGCTGGAATAAGTTTACCAATTATTACATTTTCTTTTAATCCTAATAAGTGGTCTTCTTTTCCTTTGATTGCTGCTTCTGTTAATACTCTTGTTGTCTCTTGGAATGATGCTGCTGATAAGAAGCTATCTGTAGCAAGTGAAGCTTTAGTTATTCCAAGTAATGCTCTCTTACCTGTTGCTGGGCGCCTTCCTTCTGCAATTGCTTCTTTGTTTTTGTCTTCAAATTCATACATATCTACTAGAGAACCTGGGAACATATCTGTATCTCCACCATCGTCAACTCTAATCTTTCTAAGCATTTGTCTAGCTATTACTTCAACATGTTTATCATTGATATCAACACCTTGGCTTCTATATGCTTTTTGGATTTCAGAAATTACATATTCATAAACACCTTCTGGTCCTTTTATTGCTAAAATTTCAGCTGGGTTTATTGAACCTTCTATAAGTGGTTGTGCAGCTTTTACTTCGTCTCCATCTCTAACTTTTAATTTTGATCCAAATGGTATTGTGTATGTTCTTGAATCATCACTAGAAGTTACAATTATTTCTAATTTCTTCTTAGTTTCAGAAATTTTAACTTTACCATCAATTTCTGTAATTACCGCAACACCCTTTGGTTTTCTAGCTTCAAATATTTCTTCTACTCTAGGAAGACCTTGAGTGATATCTGCTACACCAGCAACACCACCAGAGTGAATTGTTCTCATGGTTAACTGTGTACCAGGTTCACCAATTGATTGAGCAGCTATAATACCAACAGATTCTCCTATTGATACTAATTCTCTTCTTGCTAATCCCATACCATAGCATTTTTGACATACACCATGTTTACTTCTACATCCAATTACAGAACGCACAAATACTTGTGTATATCCTGCTGCAACTATTTGTTTTGCTATTTCTTTATTTATCATTGTATCTTTATCTACAATTAATTCTCCTGTTTCAGGATTTGTTATATCATTTAATGGATATCTTCCTTCTAGTCTTTCTTCTAATTTTTCTACTATTTGATTTCCATCTTTAATATCTTCTAACATTAGTCCTTCATTTGTTTCACAATCATGTTCTCTAACAATTATATCTTGTGATACATCAACTAATCTTCTTGTTAAATATCCTGAATCGGCTGTTCTTAAAGCTGTATCAGAAAGTCCTTTACGAGCACCATGTGATGATATGAAGTATTCTAAGGCATCTAATCCTTCACCAAAACATGATTTAATTGGAACTTCAACGGCTTTACCTGTAGTACTTGCCATAAGTCCACGCATACCTGCAATTTGTCTTAACTGGTTCATGTTACCACGGGCTCCAGATTTAACCATCATGTATATTGGGTTTAAGTCTCCAAAGTTTTCTTCCATTGCTTTACTTACATCATTTGTTGCTTTTTCCCAAATTCCTACAACTGATTGATATCTTTCATCATCTGTTATTAGACCTCTTCTATATTGATTTCTAACTTTTTCTACTTGTTTATCAGCTTCTGCTAATATGTCTTTCTTTGATGCAGGTACCTCGACATCTGCAAGTGAGAATGTTATACCAGCTAATGTAGAATATTTGAATCCTAATGCTTTTATATAATCTATTACTTCTGCTGATTCTGTTAATCCATGTTTATCAATTACTCTTTCAATAATTGTTCCCATTGTTTTTTTCATTACAAGG
Source organism: uncultured Clostridia bacterium (assembly GCA_934167135.1). Classification (GTDB taxonomy): domain Bacteria; phylum Bacillota; class Clostridia; order TANB77; family CAG-508; genus CAG-269. The sequence goes on along the minus strand of CAKPKI010000006.1, from coordinate 22,339 downwards.
AAGTTTATTTCATATTGGAATGGATCTTCATTTCTATCTACAAATCCTAAATCTTGTGGTATTCCTTGATTAAATATTATTCTACCAACACTTGTTTCAATTTTCTTTGATTTCATTTCACCATCAATTTCTTTAGTTACTCTTACAAAGATTTTTGCATGTATTGAAACTGCTTTATTTTGGAATGCCATTAATGCTTCATCAGGGTCTTTGAAGTATTTTCCTTCTCCTAATTCTCCATCTAATGTCATTGTTAAATAATAACTTCCTAAAATCATGTCTAGTCTTGGTACAGCTACTGGCTTACCATCTTGTGGTTTTAATAAGTTATTTGTTGCAAGCATTAAATATCTTGATTCTGCTTGTGCTTCTGGTGTTAATGGTAAGTGAACAGCCATCTGGTCACCGTCAAAGTCAGCATTGAATGCCTCACATACTAATGCATGTAACTTGATTGCTCTACCTTCTACTAATACTGGTTCAAATGCTTGAATACCAAGTCTGTGTAGTGTAGGGGCACGGTTTAACATTACTGGGTGATCTTTGATTACTTTTTCAAGGATTTCCCATACTTCTGGGCTTAATCTTTCTACCATTCTTTTTGCACTTTTTATATTGTGTGCTAAATGTCTTTCAACTAATTCTTTCATTACAAATGGTTTAAATAATTCTATAGCCATTTCTTTTGGAAGACCACATTGATAGATTTTTAATTCTGGTCCTACTACGATTACTGAACGTCCTGAATAGTCAACACGTTTTCCTAATAGGTTTTGACGGAATCTACCTTGTTTTCCTTTTAATAAGTCTGATAAAGATTTAAGTGGTCTGTTACCAGCTCCTGTAACAGGTCTTCCTCTTCTTGAGTTATCAATTAAAGCATCTACTGATTCTTGTAACATTCTTTTTTCATTTCTTACAATGATTTCTGGTGCTCCAAGTTCAAGTAATCTCTTTAATCTGTTATTTCTGTTTATTACTCTTCTATATAAGTCGTTTAAGTCTGATGTTGCAAATCTACCACCGTCTAACTGTACCATAGGTCTTAAATCTGGTGGGATTACTGGTACAACATTCATTACCATCCATTCAGGTCTGTTTCCAGATTTTCTAAATGCTTCTACTGTGTCTAATCTTTTTATTAATTTTGCTTTTCTTTGTTCACTTGCTGATTCTAAGTCTTTTTCTATCTCTGCTGATAATTTGTCTAAATCTACTTGTTCTAATAATTTTCTTATTGCTTCTGCTCCCATTTCTGCTTTAAATGATTTTCTACCATATTTTTCTTCTGCTTCATGGTATTCTTTTTCATTTAATACTTGACATTTTTCTAGTCCAGATGTTCCTTTATCTGTTACTACATATGAAGCAAAATAAATTACTTTTTCTAGATTTCTTGGTGATATATCTAACATTAATGCAATTCTACTTGGAATTCCCTTAAAATACCAAATATGTGCAACTGGTGCAGCAAGTTCAATATGTCCCATTCTTTCTCTTCTTACTTTTGATTTTGTAACTTCAACACCACATCTATCACAAACTATTCCTTTATATCTTACTCTTTTATATTTTCCACAGTGACATTCCCAGTCTTTTGTTGGTCCAAATATTTTTTCACAAAATAGACCATCTTTTTCAGGTTTTAATGTTCTATAATTTATTGTTTCTGGCTTTTTTACTTCACCTTTTGACCACTCTCTTATTTTTTCATCTGATGCAATTCCTATTTTTATTTTGTTGAATACTTCTAATTCATCCATCTTTATTAGATGTCTCCCTTCTCTAAATTTTTGGGCATTTCAGAACAGCTCAAGAGGCTATCCACCGCTCTTGCAAATTTTACTGTCGCCTCTTATCGCTTTTTGAAATTTTATTTAATTAACTTTACTTTTGAATTAACGACATGAAATGCCAGATTTAATTCATTTTACTCAATAATATCTTCATCATTATCAAGATTATCATTAGCTAAATCACTATCAAAAATGCTTTCATCATCATCTAAATCATCTGCATCAAATAGTTCATCACTATCTTCGTCATCAACCATTTCTTCAGAATATCCATCTTCTATATCTTCATGTATCAAAACATCATCTTCTGTTAAAGGTTTTCCATTAGATGTTTCTTCATAATCTATTCCATCTTCAATATTTTCTTTTAATTCTAGTTCTTCATTTGCATCAGAATATAATTTTATATCTAATCCTAATGCTTGCAATTCTTTTACTAATACCTTAAAGCTTTCTGGAACTCCTGGTTCAGGGATATTTTCACCTTTAACAATTGCTTCATATGCTTTAACACGTCCTACAGTATCATCTGATTTTACTGTTAAGATTTCTTGTAATGTGTATGCAGCACCATATGCTTCTAGTGCCCAAACTTCCATCTCTCCAAAACGCTGTCCACCAAATTGAGCTTTACCTCCAAGTGGTTGTTGTGTTACTAATGAGTATGGTCCAGTTGAACGAGCATGTATTTTATCATCAACTAAGTGATGTAATTTTAACATGTACATAACCCCAACGGTTATTGGACTTGCAAATGGATCACCTGTTCTACCATCATATAAAACTTGTTTACCATCTGGTGTTAATCCAGCTTCTTTTAATAATTCTTCTATTTCAGGTTCTGAAGCACCATCAAATACTGGTGTTGATATTTTGTATCCTAATGCTCTTGCAGCAGCACCTAAATGAACTTCTAGAATTTGTCCTAAGTTCATACGTGATGGGATACCTAATGGATTTAATAAGATATCTATAGGTGTTCCATCTGGTAAGAATGGCATGTCTTCTTGTGGTAATATTCTTGAGATAACACCTTTGTTACCATGACGTCCAGCCATTTTATCTCCAACTGATATTTTTCTCTTTGTAGCAATATAACATCTAATCACTTGATTTACTCCAGGGCCTAATTCTTCTGAATTGTCTCTTGTAAAGATTTTTACATCAACTATTGTTCCAGCTTCTCCATGTGGTACACGAAGTGATGTATCTCTTACTTCCCTAGCTTTTTCTCCAAATATAGCACGAAGCAATCTTTCTTCTGCTGTTAGTTCTGTTTCTCCTTTTGGAGTTACTTTACCAACTAAGATGTCTCCTGGTCTTACTTCTGCACCAATTCTTATAATTCCGTTTTCATCTAAATCTTTTAATGCATCATCACCAACATTTGGAATATCTTTTGTGATTTCTTCTGCACCTAATTTTGTATCACGGCATTCACAATCATATTCTTCAATATGAATTGATGTAAATACATCTTCTTGTACTAGTCTTTCATTTAAAAGAATAGCATCCTCGTAATTGTAACCTTCCCATGTAGAGAATGCAACAAGCATGTTTTTACCTAATGCCATTTCTCCATCTTTTGTTGCAGGTCCATCTGCTAAGGCATCACCTTTTTTAACCATTTCACCTTTTCTTACTATAGGTCTTTGGTTTATACATGTTCCACCATTTGTTCTTTTGAATTTACGCAATTTATGTACAACTGTTTTTCCATTGTTATATTTCATTGTAATGGTGTCACCTGTAACCTTTTGCACATATCCGTCATCTTCTGCTAATATTAATATTCCAGAGTCCATTGCAGCTCTGTATTCTATACCTGTTGCAATTATAGGAGCTTCTGATGTCATTAATGGTACTGCTTGACGTTGCATGTTTGATCCCATCAATGATCTTTTAGCATCATCATTCTCTAAGAATGGTATCATTGCTGCAGCTATTGATACTAATTGTTTTGGTGATACATCTATATATTGAACCTCGTTTTTATCAACTTCTATAATTTCGTTTTTACGTCTAACACGTACACGGTTATTTATAAATTGTCCTTCTTCTGTCATTGGTTCAGATGCTTGTGCAATTGTGTAATTGTCTTCTACATCTGCACTCATATATTCTACTATGTCTGTTACTTTATGTGTTTCTGGATCTATTTTTCTATATGGTGTTTCGATAAATCCATATTCATTAATACTTGCAAATGATGATAATGCTGATATTAATCCGATGTTCGGTCCTTCTGGTGATTCTATTGGACATAATCTACCATAATGTGTATAGTGAATATCACGTACTTCGAATCCAGCTCTTTCTCTTGAAAGTCCTCCAGGTCCTAATGCTGAAATTCTTCTTTTATGTGTTAGTTCTGAAAGTGGATTTGTTTGGTCCATGAATTGTGATAATTGTGAACTTCCAAAGAATTCTCTTATTGATGATGTTATTGGTTTTGTGTTTATTAATGTTTGTGGTGTTATAACATCTAAATCTTGGATTGTCATTCTTTCACGAACTACTCTTTCAAGTCTTGTTAAACCAATTCTAAATTGATTTTGTAATAATTCTCCAACACATCTTATTCTACGGTTTGCTAAATGGTCTATATCGTCTTTCTTTCCTAATCCATTGTACATATTTAATAGATAGTTTATTGACGCTATTATGTCTTCTGTTGTGATGTGTTTTGGAACTAGTTCTTCATATCTTTCTTTTATTGTTTCAACTAAGTTCTCTTCTGATGTGTTTTCTATTATATTTTTTAATACTTCATAATTTACTTCTTCTTTAAAGTGTAAACTGCTTAAATCAACATTTGGTAATACTTTGTGGATATTTACTATTCCATTACCTATTACTCTAACTTTTTTGTCTCCAATTTTTAAATCTACCATATTTATTCCAGCATTTTGAATATCTTCTGCAATTTCTGGTGTGATTACTTCTCCAGCTGTAACAAATACTTCTCCTGTTTCTTTGTCCATGATATCTTCAAATGCTATTTGATTTTTAATTCTGTTTGCTATGCTTAGTTTTTGGTTGAATTTGAATCTTCCTACTTTTGCTAAGTCATATCTTCTGTTATCAAAGAATAAACCATTAAATAAACTTCTTGCGGCTTCTACTGTTGGTAATTCTCCAGGTCTTAATTTTTTATAAATTTCTATTAGGGCTTCTTCTCCTGTTTTTATTGTGTCTTTTTGAATTGTTGTTTCTAATAATGTTTCTTCTCCAAATAAATCTCTTATTTGATCATCTGATATTAACCCTAATGCTCTTAATAGTGTTGTTATTGGTATTTTTCTTGTTCTATCAACACGCACCCAGAATATGTCATTTCCGTCTGTTTCATATTCTATCCATGCCCCTCTTAATGGCATTACTGTTGATGTGTATGTCTTCTTTCCTGTTTTTGTATCAAATACTTCATCATAATAACATCCTGGTGAACGAACCAATTGGCTTACTACAACTCTTTCAGCTCCATTTATTATGAATGTTCCACTTTCTGTCATTAATGGAAAATCACCTAAATAAATTTCTTGCTCTTTTATTTCTCCAGATTCACGGTTTATTAATCTTACTTTTACATGTAATCTTGCAGAATATGTTGCATCTCTTTCTTTTGCTTCTTCTTCAGTGTATTTTGTTTTGTCCTCCATGTAATAATCGAAAAATTCTAGAACTAAATTTCCTGTATAGTCTATTATTGGCGAAATGTCTTTTAATACATCTCCAAGTCCTTCTTCTAGAAACCAATCATAAGAATCTTTTTGTACTTTTATTAAGTTTGGCATTTCTATGTAGTCTCCAACTTTTGAAAAGTCTTTACGGGTTGTTCTTCCGAATTTAATTTCTTTGATATCCAATCAAATCACTCCTTAAAAAATATTAAGCAGATTTAAAATTTTATTTTATTTAGAAAAATCTCTTCTTAATATATATTTCCATAAAGTTCTAAGTTTTGTCTGCTTCCACAATTCTTTTTCCTTATTTTCTTATATATAATTCTTATTTTTCTAATTTTTAACTATTGTGAATAAATTTTTTCTTTACATTAAAAAATGGCACAAAAAGCCATCATCGTAAAGTCATACATACTTTATAATAACATAAAATATGTAGTCTTGTCAATAATTTACGGACAATTTTTGTTCTAACTTCTTGACTTTTTTATATGTTATAGTAAAATATAATAAATTTTATTTAAGGAGGAAAACAATGGCAAGTTTACCATTAATCGTAAAATACCTAATAGTGTTTATAATTTCTATGGTTCCAATAGTAGAATTAAGAGGAGCCATACCAATAGCAGAAAGCTTAGGGTTAAATATTGCATTATATTATCCAATTGCAATTATAGGAAATATGATTCCTGTTCCTTTTATATACTTATTTGCACGAAAAGTGCTTGAATGGGGGAAAGATAAAAAACTAACCAAAAAATTCTTTACTTGGTGTTTAGAAAAAGGCGAAAAAGGTGGAGAAAAGTTAAAAGCCTCTGCTGGTAATAGTGGAATCTTTTGGGCACTATTACTATTTGTAGGAATTCCATTGCCAGGTACAGGAGCTTGGACAGGAACACTGGCAGCAAGTTTTTTAAATCTTGATTTTAAAACTAGTATTTCAGCAATTACACTTGGTGTAATTTTAGCAGGAGTTATAATGTCTTTAGGAAGCAAAATTGTAGCTCTTCTAGGTTGGACTGGAGTTATAGCAATTATTGCAGTAGTATTAATAATTGTTGCAATCTCAATATTCATACATAAAAAATAACTTTACATATAAAATATATGCACCTACAACTGGGTGCATATTTATTTTATTTTATATTGTAAAATAGTTGCACAAGGAGGAATACTATGAATAAATTAAAAATACCAAAAAATCACAGCGGAATAAGTAAAACTTTAAGATTGCCAGAAGATATAATAGAAAAAGTTCAAACTTTGGCAAGTTTAAAAAATCTTTCCTTTAACAGAACTATTATTTCTTTGCTCGAATTCAGTTTAGATAATCTTGATGATACTGACAAAGAAATTTTAAATAATAAGATTAGTTAGAAAGAAACTAAGATTTTCTAAATATCAGAAAATCTTAGTTTTTAGTTATAAACTTAATTGTACTTTTGTATCATTATCTAAGAACAAAATCATATTATTTTCTCCAATTTGTATCTGATATGCTTGATTTAAATTTAATGATAAATATACTTCTTTTGTTTCATCTCTTAAATTTAGGGTATCATTTTGAATTTTGTACATCATATTTTCAATAAAGAATTGATTCATCATAAATCCTGTTTGACTCACTCTTACTGTCTTTTCTTTTAATTTGTCTAAATATTCTTCAATTTTTACAATCATCTTATTTTCCATATTTCTACCTCTTTCTTGTTATATTTCCCATTATAACAAATTTTATACATTCACCTCTTTTCTGTGAGCACAGTAAAAAATTACAGCTTGATTCGTGCTTATTTTCTATTGATTGTAATTTAGTGACAAAATTATCCTAAATTAATTTGATTAAATTCATCTTTTAAATTTTTCCATACTTTAGAACAAGTATAGACATAAAAATCTCATGTTAAAAGTTTTAACATGAGATAATATTAACATTTTTTTACTTTTTTTTCAATACTTTTATTTATAATATTTTGTTACTGTAACATTGTTTTTAAAATCTATCCAATCATCTATAATTATTTTTAGTACCGCTGCTACTGGCACAGCCAAAAACATTCCTAATACGCCCCAATATGCACCACCTATTGTGACTGCAAATATTACTAATAATGGACTTATTTCTAAAGAGTCACCAATTATTTTAGGGTTTATTATATTAGAGTCTATTTGTTGCAATACAATTACTACAATTGCCATAATTAATGTTTGTGATATTCCCCCTGTTATAAGTGTAATTAATACACTTATCGCAACTGCTACAATTGCACCAAAGTAAGGTATAATATTGAATAATCCAATCATAAATCCAAGTAAGACAGAATATTTAACACCAATAATGCTCATTCCTATTGTTACTAAAATTCCAACAATCACTCCATCTATTAATTGTCCACTTATAAATTTAAAGAAAATTCTATTTGTACTATCCACATATCTTCCAATTTTGTTACATGTTTTTTCATCAAATATAGCCATGGTTAATCTTTTACAAAATTTTATTATTGTTCCTCTTTGAAGTAATATATATACTGATACAACTATTGATACAAATAAATCAAATATTCCACTAGCCACACCTATTACACTTTTTATATATCCTGTTATTTTTTCAGTACTTATGTATTGCTTAAAATCAATATTTTGTATTGAATTTCCCAAATTTCTAACTATTTCTTCGGCTTGTTTACTTTTTAATATAGAATCCTCTGGTAATTCATTTAATTTCTCTATAGCTATATTCCAATAGTTTTGTACATTACCAAATAACTCTATTACACTTTCTATTACAACAGGTAAAATTACATTGACTAGCAACACTATTATCAAAATTACTATAACATATGTTATAAAAACACTTATTCCTCTTGCTCTTTTTTTTATAAATTTTCTTTTTGTTTTTTCGAATTTTTTTTCAATTCTAGATGCTGGTATATAAAGTAAATATGCCAGTAAAGTTCCAGTTAAAAATGGTGCTATTATATCAAAAAATCTTTTTATAGCTTGTCCTATTGCAGTAAAATTGTCTAAGAATTTATATACTAATATTATTGATACTGCTAGTAAAAAGTAATACATCCATTTAGAAAAGTTCTTTTTTATTTCATTCATTTTTGTTTCATTCCTTTCATCTAATATCAATCTCTATTCCTACAGGGCAATGGTCACTACCATATATTTCTGGATATATCATTGCTTGTTTGATATTTTTTTCTATATCTTTTGATGTTATAAAATAGTCAATTCTCCATCCAACATTTTTTTCTCTAGCTTTTCCCATATATGACCACCAACTATAACTGTCAGTTTTGTCTGGATATAAATATCTAAAACTGTCTACAAATCCTACATTTAATAGTTCTGTCATTTTCTCCCTTTCTTCATTCGTAAATCCTGCATTTCCTTTGTTTGTTTTTGGATTTTTTAAATCAATTTCTTCATGTGCGACATTTAAGTCCCCACACATAATAACTGGTTTTGTTTCGTTTAATTTTAGTAGATATTTTCTGATTTCATCTTCCCAAACCATTCTATAGTCTAATCTTTCTAATTCTCTTTTTGCATTTGGTGTATAAATAGTTACCATATAAAATTTTTCAAATTCTAGTGTTATTACTCTTCCTTCTTTGTCGTGTTCTTCTATTCCTATTCCATATTTTACTGATAATGGTTCTTGTTTCGTAAATATTGCTGTTCCTGAATATCCTTTTCTTTCTGCACTATTCCAATAACTTTTATATCCTTCAAATTCTAATTCTACTTGATCTGGTTGACATTTTGTTTCTTGTATACAAAATATGTCTGCATTCGCTTCTTTGAAAAAGTCTTTAAATCCTTTTGTTATACATGCTCTTATTCCATTTACATTCCATGATATTAACTTCATTTTTCTTATCCCTTCTTTTTGTGAGTTTTTATTTTTTCTCATTATATATTAGCATATTTTTATGTTCTTCGCAATAAAAATAAAAGGAATTAGCATACTCATCTAATTCCCCTAAATTTTATTGTAATTGTTTCATAACTTCTTCAGCAAAGTTTTCTTCTTTTTTCTCAATACCTTCGCCTTTTTCAAATCTTGCAAATTCAACTACTTTAGCATCTTTTAGTACTTGAGATACCTTCATACTTGAGTCTTTTACAAATTCTTGGTCAACTAAACAAATTTCTTCATAGAATTTATTAATTCTTCCCATAACTATTTTTTCAGCAATAGCTTCTGGTTTTCCTTCATTCATTGTTTGAGCTTTTAAGATTTCTTTTTCTTTTTCTAATCTTTCAGCTGGAACTTGTTCTCTATCAACAAATTCTGGTTTTACTGCTGCTATTTGCATGCATATATCTTTTGCTAATTCTTTGTTTCCATTTGTCACATTAACTAAAACTGCAATTTTTCCATCTCCGTGAATATATTTTTCTACTAATCCATCTGATGTTTCAAATCTTGCAAATCTTCTTATTGTCATATTTTCACCAATTGTAGCTATTTTTTCTATTAATACTTCATTAACAGTTTTTCCTTCTACTGAAATTGAAGGTTCAGCTAATAAGTCTTCTACTGTTGCTGGATTGTTTTTTACAACTTGTTTTGCAACATCCATAACAAATGTTTTGAATTCTTCGTTTTTAGCAACGAAGTCAGTTTCTGAATTAACTTCAACTATAGCACCAACTTTTCCATCTTCTGAAACATAAGCTTCTACTATTCCTTCTGCAGCTACTCTTCCTGATTTTTTAGCAGCTTTTGCAATTCCTCTTTCACGTAATAATTCTGATGCTTTTTCTAAATCACCATCTGTTTCTGTTAATACTTTTTTGCAGTCCATCATTCCTGCACCTGTTTTCTCTCTTAGTTCTTTAACTAATGCAGCTGTAACCATTTTTACATTCCTCCTTATATAAAATAAGAGTAGAGCAGTTAGAGCCCCACTCTTTTATTTAAAACAATATTATTCTTCTACTTTTTCTTCGCTTTCACTAACAACTTGTTCCATTGATTCAGCTTCTTCTGAAATGTCTTGTTCTTCAACTGTTTCAAAGCTTTCTCCTTGTTTTCCTTCGATTACTGCATTTGCCATAACATCAGCTATTAATTTAACTGCTCTTATAGCATCATCATTTCCTGGAATTGGATAATCTAAGTCTTCTGGATTGCAGTTTGTGTCTACTATTCCTACTGTTGGAATCCCTAATTTTTTAGCTTCTAATACTGCTATTCTTTCTTTTTTTGGATCTACTAAGAATATTACTCCTGGTAATTCATTCATTTCTTTAATTCCACCAAGATTTTTTTCTAGTTTTTCCATTTCTTTCTTTAATAAGATTACTTCTTTTTTTGGTAAAACTTCAAATGTACCATCTTGTTCCATTGTTTCTAATTCTTTTAATCTTTGAATTCTTTTTTGAATTGTATCAAAGTTCGTTAGCATTCCTCCTAACCATCTTTGATCTACATAGTACATTCCACTCTTGATTGCTGCTTCTTTCATGCATTCTTGAGCTTGTTTTTTTGTTCCTACAAATAGAACTGTTTTTCCTTCTTCTACTTGTTCTTTGATGAATTCATATGCTTCATCAATTTTCTTTGAAGCTTTTTGTAAATCGATGATATGGATTCCATTTCTAGCTTGGAATATGTATTCAGCCATTCTTGGATCCCATCTTCTTGTTTGGTGTCCAAAGTGTACACCAGCTTCTAGTAATTGTTTCATTGCAACTACTGCCATTTTCTTTTCCTCCCTTTTGTTATAACTTCCATAAAGTATCTTCGTATAATGGACCTTAATTCCTTTGGTTTTAAGGCACTTCCATAGCAACTCCTCTTTATGTGTTTTTTACGCTAACTATTATATCATATTTTTCTATTATGTCAATAGTTTTTGGATAAGTTTCATGGTAATTTTTTGGAGGTTTATTTACACTTTATGTAAAGTTGTAGTGTGATAAAATTATATCTGATGTTCATTTGTATGTTCTCCTTTATATTTTTTAATCATCAATATTACCTATGGATTGAGCTTTTAATTCTTTTATGACTTTCCTTTGACCTTCTATTATTTGTTGTTTTTTTAATACTCTCTCAATATACGCTTGTTTTATTTCTTCATCATTATCAGCTATTATTTTATCATATTCAGATTCAACTTCTGCTAATTCTTCTACTGACATTTCCTCTATTGATTTTGTAGTTCTAATTATTTCACCAAATTCATTTACTTCAAACCCATCATTTCTAGGAGTTTTTGATTCCATTTCTTTATCAAATTGTTCTCTCTTATCTATTTGTTGTACTTGTTCTCTCTCTATAAAATAGTCCATATTTGCTCCAGCATCACCAGATGGATAATAACGATCACCTCCTATAAAATCTACATAAAAAGCAGGACAATCAAATCCATATTTTCCAAGTTCTAATTCAAATGTTGTTTGTTCTTTTGGTAAATGTGTCATTTTTCCAAACTCATCTACTTTATGTATATCTATATTTCCCCAATCTGCTGTAGTCCAACCGCTTGAGCACTCTCCTGAAGTAACATATAATTCTATTTCAAACTTTTCATCACCTCTACTACAACAAATAACATCTTTTGGTAGTTCTGTAGTATCATAATTAAAATTACAATTATGTCCTTCACATATTTCTTCCATATAAGTTTCTTTTCTCATACCCTCTATCTTATAAGTAATATAAGGTGTTAATTGTTTTCTAAGTTCAGGTGTAATTTCATCAGCAACCATTTCAGAAATATATCCAGCTTTTTCAACATATGTCTTTAATATTTCTGGTCGTGCTTTCATATCATCTTTTATATATCTATATAAACTTGGGTCAATTTTCATAGCCATTATCATACACTCTTCGTTTTCTAGTATATTATCTCCTGCTGCATCAAATGAATTACCAATATTACCTTTGCATGCTTCCATAAAAATATCAACATTTCCTCTTGCTTCTTCTCCTATATATCTAAAAGCATATGGTGCTAACTTTACAATTTTCATTCCTATATCTAAATCATTCATTAGATTTGGATTGTTTTTTATGTTGCTTAATACCTTACTTTGAATTTCCCTAGATATTCCTGGATGTGTTTCATAATTATAAGTTTTACTTTCTTCTGGACTTAATTCTGAGCCGTATTCTCTTTGTTCTTCTGGTACTGATGAATATTTTTGTTCAATCTGCTCTAATATTATCAAAATATCATTCTTATCCATATTTTCCTCCTTTTATAAATAAAATATATCAATGAATATTATACCATATAATTTAAATTAAAAATAAAATTTTACATATTTTTATCGAAATTAATAATTATACTTTCATGTTGCCCATATATATTTTTTTCTATTTCATCAATAGAAAAATTGTATTTATTTCCAATAACTATAATATCTTCAAAAATTATATTTGGAAGTGCAGAATTAGAATCTGTTTCATATATTGTTAAATTTGAATTATTATATATTAATGAAATCAAATAAGACTTTCCTAATCCACTTTGCCCTTTAACAATCCAAACAGGTCTTTTTTCCTTTAGTCTATTTGTTTTCTTAAACTGCTCATATTTTATGTTTATTGTAGTATCATTAAAATCAAATGCTTTATTGTAATGTTCAACATTCTCTTCATCAAGCATAATTGATAATTCATGTATTGGAAGATAACTAATTCCACTAAAACACTTAACTTCTTTTATTTCAATAATATATTTTTTTTCTTCACAATTAATGTATTTCCAATATAAAATAATTTCTAAATTCTTTTTATTTTGAATACAATTAAAGATATATCTTTGATTTTCAATATATTTATTTTCATTAATTTTTTGAATGTGTTTTTCTATTCTCAATCCCCTAATTTTATACTCTTTTAACATTCTAAACCTCTTTCAATGGTATATATGTTTTTAATTATACAATATCATTCATTTTTGTCAAGAATATTACAAAATTTCCAGACAAGTTTAATAAATCACAATACTACATTTTGCATTATACATTTTTCCATCAATTCAATTTTTAATTTTTTACTTGTATCAATTTTAGCCATTGTTCCAATTGGAATAACAGTCTTTTTATCAATATGTCCAAAATTTTCTGACTTTATTATTGGACCATTAAACTCATCACCAATAGTATCTAATAAAATATTCTCCAATTTAATTCCACTTTCATGAGTATAATTACCAATCCAAATTCCTTTTACCTGTTTAAATACATCATTTTGTTTCATATAATATAAAAAATTACTTGCCATTGCTGGCTCCGTTTCAAACCCTAATTCTTCCATAAATAGTATTTTATCTTTAAAATCAATAGAATATTTTCCAGTAACCATTCCTCTAGTTAAATTTAGGTTTCCGCCTATCAATTGTCCCTCTGCAATTCCATCTTTTATTGTTTCATATTCCTCATCATTTTTTCCGATTTCTAAACTACAATCAACAAATCTTTTTATAACTTGATTTAGACTATAATCTGTTTCATCTGTTGCTACAGTTTTAAAATTAGTTCCACTAAATGTTACTAATCCTGTTTTTTTTGTAATTATATTAGTTAAAGATGTTATATCACTAAACCCGCAAATGATTTTGGGATTTTTCTTTATATTTTCATAATCTATATATTCAAATGTAGAATTACTATTATTTCCACCTTTTGCACACCATATCATTTTTACTTCTTTATTAGAAAACATCTCATTTATATCATCTGCTTTTTCTCTAGCAGTTGCACTATAATTATTTGTATTAGAAAATATATTTTTAGAATATTTTACTTTAAATCCTAATTTTTCTATTATTTTTTTTGCTTGATTAAGTTCCTCTATATTATCTCCCACAATAGGACTTGATGGTGCTATAACCCCTATTGTATCTCCTATTTTCAAACTCTCTGGTATTATCATATTTTTCCTCCACTCTAACAAAATTTTTTCACCTTTTGTCTAGTTTAATTCTATTAATGCAGTTGCCAAACCGAATCCCTCTTTTTCTACTCTATATGAATGTATTAAATCTGAATTACATACACTGCAAATTCCACAATCTATTATATTTTCTTTTTTTAATCCTACTTGTTCTAAAATTATCTTATTAATTTTAACAGTGTCAATTGACCATCTATCCTCATTTTCTACTGGAACTATTATTTCATTTATTTCTTTTAAATCCTTAAATTCATTATAAAATGGTTCTTTTACATCTTTATGAACTTTAAAATGACATTTTCTAATGCTTGGACAAATACAACAAATAATGTCTTCTGGATTGCAATTATATTTTTTTATCATTTCATTAACCGCTTCTACTGATATTTTTTGTAATGTTCCTTTCCATCCAGAATGTACATTAGCAATTACTTTTCTTTTGGGATCAAAAAATAATAATAAAATACAATCTGCATTTGTAGTTGCTAATGCTATATTTTTCTTATCTGTTACCAGTCCATCAATTTGTGCATATTCTTCTAAATTAAAATCTGGCTCGTTGTTTTTTACTTTTTGCTCTACTGTTTTTATATTCTTAGTATGTGCTTGATTTGGTTTAGCAATATTAATGTAATTTATCCCTATTTTATCTGCTAATTCTTTATAATCATTTACGGCTTTTTCATATTCTTCTTTAGTTAATGATATTGCATTTTTTGCTCTTGCAGTTCTAAAATTTTTGTCTAGTCCTAAAGAGTATGCATGTTTTAATATATCCTTATATTTGAGTAATTTTTTGAATTGCAAATATTCAATATTATTGCTTTTTTTATGAATAATAGTTTCATTCGATAAATCTTTCATATTCCACCTCACTTTTATTATAGACTTTTGTTTTAATTTTATCAAGATATTTTTTCTAGTAGCCAGTAACAACCATGTTAATTTCATCATAATAAGTATTGAAATTTTATTTATTTAATGATAAAGTTATGATATAAAAATATATAAAAAAAGGGGAGAAAAAAATGGAGAAAAAAAGAAAAAATTCTATATTTTCTGTCTTAGCAATTTTTATTATTTTATTTTATTTATTTGGAGGAATTATTTCAGAAATGGAAAAACATGTAGACTCGAACAACTCCATAGATACAAGTAATACATTTAAAATAATATCAAGCACAGAAAATAAAGACATCGAAGAAATCATTCAAAACTATGCAAGGAAAAATGACATTAATGTAAGCATAGATTATGCAGGAACAATCGAAATAATGTCAAAACTAAATAATGGAGAAAATTATGATGCTGTTTGGTGTTCAAATTCAATTTGGTTATACATGTTAGATAGTAATATAAAAACATCAAACTCAAAATCAACAAGTATAAATCCAGTTGTATTTGGATTAAAAAAATCTAAAGCAGAAGAATTAGGTTTTATCGGCAAAGATGTTTACATGAAAGATATCTTAAATGCAATAAGCCAAGGAAAACTAAAATTCAATATGGCTTCTCCAACACAAACTAATACAGGAGCAACTGCATATTTAGGATTTCTATCAACACTTGCTGGCAACCCAGAAATACTAACAGAAAATGACTTACAAAATACAGAATTAAAGGAACAATTAAAGCAATTATATTCTGGAGTTACACGTTCTTCTGGAGATGATGAATTTCTTGAAGAAATGTTTTTAAAAGGTGATTATGAAGCATTAATAACATATGAAACATCATTAATAAATATGAATAAACAATTAGAGGCAAACGGTCAAGAACCTTTATATGCAATATATACAAAAGATGGAGTTTCTATATCTGATTCACCCTTTGCATATATAGATAATAAAGATGACAAAAAACTAGAAGAATTTAAAAAATTACAGAGTTATATTCTAAGTAACGAAGGACAAGCAGAACTGGTAAAAACAGGTAGAAGAGTTTGGTTTGGTGGAATTAATGAAAATGCAGATTCATCAGTTTTTAACAAAAATTGGGGAATAGACACAACAAAATATATTGTTCCAATAAAATATCCAAGCACAACAGTTATAAAAAGTGCATTAGGAATTTATCAAACAGAACTAAGAAAACCCATCAATATAGTTTTCTGTTTAGATTATTCAGGAAGTATGTATGATAGTGGTAATGCCCAACTAACACAAGCAATGCAATATATATTAAATGAAGAGGAAGCTTCAAAAGACTTGTTACAATTTTCAAGTTCTGATAAAATTACCATTATACCATTCAACAGCTCTATCATTGGTCAATATTCAACAGAAAATGGTACAGATACTCAATCTTTAATAGACAAAATTAATTCAACAACTGTTAATGGCGGAACAGATATTTATACACCAGCAATTAGAGCTTTGGAATTATTAAGTAAAGAAGATTCAAATACATACAATACTTCTATTGTACTTATGACAGATGGCGAATCAAATTATAACAGACTAGACCAATTGCAAAGAGTATATAGCCAAATAAATAAAGACATACCTATATTTAGCATAATGTTTGGAGATGCTGATGAATCTCAATTAGAAGATATTGCACAATTAACAAATGCAAAAGTATTTGATGGTAAAACAAATTTATTAGAAGCTTTTAAACAAGTTAGAGGATATAACTAATTTTAAGGAGAGATAAACAAAATGAAAAAAGGATATATATTTTCTGCAATGTTAGGTGGTACATTTTTTGCAATTCCATATTTAGCATTAGGAGTTCAAGTTATACCATCACTTGCTATAAGTCTTGTAGCATATGGTGCGGGAACATTAATTTTTAAAGATAATAACAAATCTAGTTCTTTAACAAAAGGCGAGAATTTATATGAAATATTAAAAAATGCCAAAAGTCAAACTTCACAAATTTTTGCTATTTCACGCCAGTTAGAAGATAAAGAACTTGTAAAAAATGTTCAATCTATATGTTCTACATCAAATAAAATAATTGATACACTTTACAAAAACCCTAATAAGTTATCACAAGTTAATAATTTTATAAATTATTACTTGCCTATAACAATTAAAATATTGCAAAGATATGATGAAATAGAAAATCAAAAATTAAGTTCAGATGAAAGTCAAAAATTTATGAAATCAGTACAAGAAATGATTGAAAAAATCAAAAATGCATTTAATGAACAATTAAATAATATGTACCAGGCAGAAATTATAGATACTGATGCTGAATTGAAAGTTTTTGAAGAAATGCTTAAATCAGATGGATTTTTAGGAGATATAAATTTAAATAAATAAAAAGGAGGAAAATATGAAAGGAAAAAAAGAAGTCTGGATAGGACTTGGAATATTGATACTATTGATATTAATAATAATTGGAATAAAATCATTTTCATCAAATGAAAGTTCAAAAACAAAAGTAAATTTAAGAAAAGTATATATTGCAACTGGTGGTGGAAAAGAAAACTTTTTAGCAGATGAAGATGTAAGCAATATAATGAAATCAAAATATGGTTTAGATGTAATTTACGACTCTTGGAGTAATGGAAAATTAATAAAAAATCCATTAGTCAGAGAAGATGGAACTAAATATGATGCAATGTTCTGTTCAGATCAAAGATTTTATGATTATTATAAATTATGGCCTGATACCTCAAAAGGAGAAGCAGAAAGATACAATGTTCAAAAAGGTGGTTTAACATTAAATACCCCTATTGTTATATATAGTTGGGATACAGTAGTAGATGCATTAATTTCACAAAATATAGTAACAGAAACAGATGGCGTTTATTATATTACAGATATGCCTAAATTAATATCATATATACTTGAAGGTAAAAAGTGGAAAGATATTGGTGTAGACATGTTATATGGCAGTATAAATATAGATTCAACAGATCCTGTTACATCATCACCTGGAGCTACATACTATGGGTTATTACTTTCTATTATGTGCGGTGGAGAAATCACAGATGAATCTGTTGTAGAAAATTTACCTAAATTGAAAGAATTTTATACAAAATCAGGATATATGAACAATACTCCGGCAGATTTATTTGAATTATATCTAAAAACTGGTGTTGGTGGAAAACCAATGATTGTTGATTATGAAAAAAGTGTAATAGACTTTGCAAACTCTAATCCTGACGGTTGGGAACAAGTAAAAGATAAAATAAGAATTCTATACCCTACTCCAACAATTTGGAATTCTCATTGTATAGCTTCATTTGATGATGTTGGAGATGAATATTATGAAGCATATGAAGATAAAGAAATTCAACAAATTGCTTGGTCAAAATATGGTTTCAGAACTGGTGTAACTGGTGGAAATTATGATGTAACACAAGTTAATGTAAATGGAATTCCTCAGAGTATTACAAGTACAGTTTCAAGCCTAAAAATGAATGTATATGAACAATTAATTTCATATTTAGGACAATAAAATGTTTATAAAATTTTAATATAAAAAATTGAAAGGATGTTAATAAAATGGAAGAAGAAATTAAATTAGATGTTGTAAAAAATGTAGATACTAAGGATATTGAATTAGCACTACAAACAGAAAAAAAAGTTGATGAAAAGGTTGTTGAAAAGTCATTAAGTTATGATGCTTTAACACAAGAAGAAAAAAATGCAATAGATGAATTTATTCAAAAAGTTGATGTAAAAAATACCGCTCAAGTATTACAATTTGGCTCAAGTGCACAAAGTAATATATCAAAGTTCTCTGATACTGTATTAAATGATGTAAAAACAAAAAGTACTGGTGAAGTTGGAGATTTGTTAACAGGATTGGTAACAGAAATAAAAGAATTTAATGCAGATGTTCCAGTTGAAGAGAAAAAAGGTTTTTTAGGATTATTTAATTCTGCAAAAAAACAAGTTGAAAAATTAATTTCTAAATATGATAAAGTTGAAAATAATATAGCAAAAATAGAAAAATCATTAGAAGGTCATAAACTTCAAATGATGAAAGATATAGCAATATTTGATACTATGTATGATAAAAACTTAGAATATTTTAAGGAAATATCTTTATATATAATTGCTGGTGAAAAGAAATTAGAAGAATTAAAAACTGTAACATTACCAGAATTACAAAGGGTTGCCCAAGAAACAAAAGAACAAACAGATGCTCAAGCAGTTAATGATATGACAGCAATAATTAATAGGTTTGAAAAAAGAATATATGACTTAAAAACAACTAGAATAATTTCAATTCAAATGGCTCCACAAATTAGATTAATACAAAATAATGATAGTGAATTGGTTGAAAAAATTCAAAGCTCTTTAATTAATACTATTCCTTTATGGAAGAACCAAATTGTAATTGCACTTGGATTGACAAATGCTAAAAATGCATTAGGTGCTCAAAAACAAGTTACTCAAATGACAAATGATATGCTTACAAAAAATAGTGAATTACTAAAGCAAGGCACTATAGAAATTGCTCAAGAGTCTGAAAAAGCTATTGTTGATGTTGCAACTTTACAAAAAACAAATCAGGATATTATTGATACTTTAGATAAGGTTATTGAAATTCATGAAAATGGAAGAGTAAAAAGACAAGAAGCTGAAGTTCAACTTGAGGAAATTGAGAATAAATTGAAGGAAAAATTGTTGGAAATTAAAAATTAGTCTTTGTAAAATTTTTAATTAGTGTAAGATAAAGTTATTACTTGTCAAGTTAACTAATAAGGTCAGTTTTTATGAAATTTTTTTATATTATACAATATAAACCTAGTTCTTATTAAGATGCTAGGTTTATTTTTGGGTATAATAAAAACTTGCTTTTAAATATCTAATATATTCCATACATTAAAGTTTTCTCCTCTTCTTATTTATTTTTTTGCCTTTCTTTTAATAAAATTTCAATCATTTCATCTTGAATATCTTTTGGAGATTTTAATAATATCTCAGGATTATTAACAGCTATAACTCTTCCATTTTCATCAAATCTAAAATAATCTTGATATGTTTGATTGCAATATTCACATTGAGGAATTGTATTATTTAAATTCAAATCTTTTCTTGGATCCATATGACCTTGTTGCAATTTTACTTTCTTTCCTGTTCTCCAATCTAGTTTTCCTTCTTCTAAACCACATGTTGCGCATCTATTATCATATACATATTTTAACTGTTCAAAATTCACAGCAGAATTTCTATTAGCTCTTTTTAATGCCATCTTTACTGCTTTAGGATTCGGTGTTTCAATTGAAACCAAATAATTATATCCAGATGGTACTATTTCATCTGTATCAGGCACCTTCGCCCCCTTATTTAATACATACCAATAACATTGTGTACCCAAATGTCTAACCTGTTGATCTAATCCTGCATTTGTTTTATGGTTTCTAACAAATTCAGAGACCAAATCTTTATGAACAAAGCATTTTCTGTATTTATATAAAAATATCATTTGTAATTCTTTATCATTAAAATTTTTAATATCCTCATTTGTAACTTTTACATTTTGAACTGATTCATTCCATAAAGCTTTTACACCATATGCTTTCAAATTATTAGTATATGTTTCTAGCAATTTATAATGAATTTCTAAAATTTCATCCTCATTAATATCTGACGATGTATTGCTTTTATCTATTCGTTTAATACTCATATTTCCCCCTCCTCTTTTGGATAATGACTAAATAACCATTCTATTACATTAACAGTCCATCCATTTCCAATCATTTTATATCTTTGAGAATCACTCACCCCATTTGTATAATTATCAGGTAAATTCTGCAATCTTTCACACTCAACTGGTGTAAGCTTTCTTAAAATATATTTTCCATCTTCTAACTTAGTATCATATTCAAAATTATTGATATTTATTTTATTATTTTTTACACTATAACAACCAAATTTTTCATCCTTTACAAATATTGTCGTCGCACAAGATGAAGTAACCATACTTCCTAATGATAAAGTTGGTGATTTATCTATAATTTCTGTAGAATTATATGCATTAAACATCTTTGGAATATATCCATATTTTTTCTGAAGTTTTGGTAATGATCTTTGAACTGTTAATGCATCTCCTACATTTTCATGATTATCTTCTGTTACAAATATAGATTTTAGTAATATATTACTATCTTCTGGTGTTCCTTTAATTGGTAAATTGGTCCAATATAATCTTTTTCTATTTTGAGCAGATAATAATGATGAATTTATTCTAATCGGCTCAACTCCCAATGCATTTGTTATAACTTTTTCCCATTTTTTAGTCATGTTCACATTTTCTAGTAAGAAATATTGAGGATTTACTTCTTTTAATATCCTAACATATTCCCAAAACAAATAAGAAAATCCATTGAATTTAAATCCTTTATTTTTGGCATCTAAATACTCTTCTAAAGTTAAAATATCTTTTTGTATTCCATTTTCAGTTGTTGACATACCATCCATATGACCTATAAATGAAAAAGATTGGCAAGGACTTCCTCCAATTAATAAGTCTATTTTATTATTAATATTTTCTTTTTTTAAATTTCTAACATCTCCTAATTCTATTGTATCAGGAAAATTTTTCTTAGCAACTTTTATTGAATATTCATTTATTTCACTGGCATAATATTTATTTATTGGTATATTTGCTTTATTCAATGCTAATCTTCCACATGATATTCCATCAAATAAAGATAATACATTTATTTGATTCATAAAAACCTCCTTTAGTATTCTATTATTTCATATAATTTACAATCCAGCACCTTACCAATCTTAACCAACATCTCCATTTTTACCACTTCATCCTTTCCCATTTTAGACATTTCATTTGTAGTTATTTTTGCATTTTTTATTTCGACATTATTTTATCATTTCTGCTGATTTATTTCAAGAAATGCCTGAATATTTCAAAAAATATTGTTACTGATTAATGGTTTATTTTTAAATAATACAAAGAAATCCTTGAAATATAGGCTTTGAATGAAGTGACGAATG
>CAKPKI010000005.1 GCA_934167135.1 uncultured Clostridia bacterium | reverse complement strand
CGTTTCCGTTAACAGCATCAATTATTTCACCAGCTAATTTTTCAGCCATAGTTTTTTCATGTCTGTTTCTAGCATAGTTAACTAACCATCTTAAACCTAAAGTTTGTCTTCTTTCAGGTCTAATTTCTAATGGTACTTGGTATGTTGCTCCACCAACTCTTCTTGCTTTTACTTCAAGAACTGGCATAATATTTTCTAATGATGCTTCAAATACTTCTAAAGGATTTTTTCCTTCTTTTTCTTTTATTATATCAAAAGCATCATATACTATACCTTGAGCAACTGATTTTTTACCATCTAACATTATGTTGTTGATTAATTTTGTAACAACTTTGCTATTGTAAATTGGATCTGGTAATACATCTCTTTTTGCTATATATCCTCTTCTTGGCACTATTCTTCACTCCTTTTCTTTTTCTGATACCCATAAGGTATCTAAGTTACTCTGGAAAGTATATCTTTCCCGTATAGTGCTACATAATCTATTCTAAATTTAAGTACCTTAATTTAGTAAATTGTGTGCACTAATCTGATTAATTCAAAAAATTAAATAAATTAGGTATATTGTGCATTTTTGATGTTTATTGCAATGTGAGGCTATACATTTGTATGCCGAAGTTTGCAATATATGTCGAAAATGTACAAGATTCATAATTTAATTGTTTTTTTATTTTTTAGGTTTTTTAGCTCCATACTTAGAACGAGCTTGCATTCTGTCTTTAACACCTGCTGTATCTAATGTTCCTCTGATAATATGGTATCTAACACCTGGAAGGTCTTTTACTCTTCCTCCTCTAATTAGAACTACACTGTGTTCTTGTAGGTTATGTCCTATACCTGGGATATAAGATGTTACTTCATAACCATTTGAAAGTCTAACTCTGGCAACTTTTCTTAAAGCTGAGTTTGGCTTTTTAGGTGTTACTGTTTTTACAACTGTACATACACCTCTTTTTTGTGGAGCTCTATTGTTTGTTAATTTTTTGTTTTTTGAGTTCCATCCATGTTGTAATGCTGGTGCTGTAGATTTTGCCTTTGATGTTTGTCTTCCTTTTCTTACTAATTGATTAATTGTTGGCACTTAAATTTCACCTCTTTCCTTTATTTTTGTTAATTTGATAAGTCAAATTAAACCGCTATAGAATACCATTTTATAGGTTATATTCTATCGCGGTTTATATTTTATCATTTTTACCTTATTATGTCAATATTTTTATTTTAATTTTTAATATTTCCTTCTGTTAGATTTTTTATACTATTAACTGTAAATAATCTTCTTAATACATATTTAATTCCACTTAATGTTGAGTTAATTCCTATTACATCTATATTGTGATTTTTGTTAGCATTTTTACATATTTTTGATATTTCTCGTTTTTCAACTTTACCTAATTGTATTGTATTTATATATGAGAAATTATATGTTATTGGAACTATGTCTGCTTCTATAAAAACATTTCTTGAGAATGACATTGCATAATTATAAACCAAGTTTCTTGGGTCATAATTGTATTTTTCTGCAAATGCATTTAATACTTCACAGATTATTGGGTCTATTTTATTTATTACTTTTTTATCAAATGGTTTATATTCTACAATTGCATAATTTATTAGTTCTTCTTTTATTTTTTCTCTTTCTTCTTTGTTACTTATAAAAGCATTTCCTGTTTCTAATTTTGTAGGATATATTTTAATTTCTTCACCATTGCTTGTCTGTGCTTTATATACAATTTCTCCTTCTTCAATTTTAGCAATTATGCCACTTAGTGTTATATTTTCTTCGAAGAATGTTTTTACTTTTTTGTCTTCTTTTTCAAATGCTATTATTTCTTGTTCTTTTGTATTTTCTTCTATTTTTTGTTCCTTATTATTCATTTCTGCTTGTTCTTCAACTATTTGTTCAACTATAGCTTTTGCAATTTCTTCTATCTCATCTGTTGCTTTTTCTATTTTTGGTGTTTCGTTTGCTTGTGTTTCTTCTATCTGGTTAAATGGTTCTACTTCTTCGATTTCTTCAAATGGTTCTATTTGAATTTCTTCTACTGCTTCAAATGGTTCCACTTGTATTTCTTCTATTGCCTCGAATGGTTCTACTTCTATCTCTTCGATTGGTTCAATTTCTTCAATTTGAATTTCTTCGATTGGTTCTATTTCTTCAATTTCTATTTTTTCTACTAATGGTAGTGTTGGTTCTTCATTTTCTGTTATTTCTTTTTTTTCTATTTTTAATATTTTTTTGAATTCTTTATTCTTAAAGTCTTTTTTTACTTCTACTAGATTTCCTAGTTTTTCTTTTTCATTTTCTATTTTTTCTTCAAATTCTTCTATTCTTTTTTTGTATATTGTGCATTGTTTGTCTTCTATTTCGTCTTCTTTATGAGCATTTTCTGATAATTCTGGCATTCTTCCAAATCTTTCATAAAATGCTTGTTTTTGTGCTTCGTATTTAGCTTCTCTTTGAGATTGTGTTTCTACTCTTTCTTCTAATTCTTCTATTTGCTCATCTATTTTACGAATTTTTCTTATTCCTTCTCTTATTAAATTGTCTACAGCTAAATTAGTTAATTCTCTTACTTTATTGTATCTTTTATCAAGCTTGTTTTGCAATTCTTGACTCTGATTACCTAATTCAGCAATTTGCTTTCCAAGTTCAATTATCTTTAACCCGTCTTCTTGTCTTTTAGCATTCTTTTTTTGATTTCTTTCTTCTGCTAATTTACTTCTTTCACTTTCTATTTGCGAAATTTGTTGTTTGGCTTGCTTTGATTCTTCAACAAAATTTTTTATTGTTTTTTGTATTTCCTTTAATCCATCCATTTTATAATCTTATCAAGTAATGCAATTACTTAATAAACTCCTTTCTTTTGTGATTTATTCTTTTACATTTTCTATTCTAACACATTGATTTTTTTTCTACAAGCTCTTTTTGTAAATTTTTTTCTTTTTTTGCATTTTTATGTTTTATTTCATAATTTTTTCACATATAATCTGAGTTTTTATTAATAAGATTATTTAATTTCAATTTTCTTTAAATCCTGTAACGCTTTATCTGCAAGCTTTCCATACTTTATCTTTTTATCTTTAATTTTTTCTGGTAAAGAAGGTAAAATTCCAAAATTAGCATTCATAGGCTGAAATTTTTCGTTTTCTGTAGAAATATATTTTGCTAATGCTCCTAGTATTGTTGTTTCTGGAAATACAATTTTATCATTATTATTATATCTTTGGCAAGCATTTAGTGCAGATACTAGGCCAGAGCAAATTGACTCAACATAACCTTCAACCCCAGTTATTTGTCCCGCAAAAAATATATTGTTATTACTTTTTAAGTTATATGTATTATCCAATAATTTTGTTGAATTTATATATGTATTTCTATGCATTACTCCATATTTTACAAATTCTGCATTATTAAGTCCTGGTATCATTCCAAAAACTCTTTTTTGTTCGCCAAACTTCAAATTTGTTTGAAATCCTACTATATTAAATATTAAACCATTTTTATCATCCTGTCTTAGTTGTACTACTGCATATGGTCTTTTTCCTGTTCTTGGATCATCAAAACCTACTGGTTTTAATGGCCCATATCTTAGTGTATCTTTTCCTCTTTGAGCCATTACTTCTACTGGCATACATCCTTCAAATATTTCTTTTTTTTCAAATTCATGTAATACAACACATTCCGCATTTACAAGTTCTTCGCAAAATTTCTCATATTCTTCTTGGTTCATTGGCAAATTTATATAACTAGCTTCTTGGCTACTTATTCTTTCTTTCCACTGTTCTATTGTTTCATCTTTTTGTTTTTCTTGTTCATATCTATTTCCCCAGAAGGCTAAACTAAAGTCTATACTTTCTTTTGTAACAATTGGTGCTGCCGCATCATAAAAATATAATTTGTCTTCTCCTGTTATTTTTGATATTTCTTCTGCCATTCCTTTTGATGTTAAAGGTCCTGTTGCTATAATTACTATCCCATCTTCTGCCATTTTTTCTACATTTGTAACTTCTTCATGTATTATTTCTATTAATGGATTTTTTTGAATCTCTTCTGTAACTTTCTGTGCAAACAATTCTCTATCTACTGCTAATGCTTGACCTGCTGGTACTTGTGTTTCATCTGCAATTTTTATTAATAATGAATCCATATATCTAAGTTCTTCTTTTAACAGTCCACATGCATTTGTGTGTAAATTTGATTTAAACGAATTACTGCAAACAATCTCTGCTAAATTTTTATTATTGTGTGCTTCTGTAAATTTTACTGGTTTCATTTCATATAATTTTACTTTTATTCCTCTTTTTGCAATTTGATATGCACATTCACAGCCAGCTAGTCCCCCTCCTATTACAACTATATAATCTTTCATTTTCTTTCCTTCCTATTCAAATAATTTCATAATATCTTCTCTAGACAATTTACTAATAAATGATGTTTTTGTATTAAGTACATTGTCTATTAATTCTGATTTTTTTCTTTGTAACTCATAGATTTTTTCTTCTATTGAATTTTTCGTTATTAATTTATAAACTTGAACATTATTTTTTTGTCCTATTCTATATGCTCTGTCTGTTGCTTGATTTTCAGCTGAAGCATTCCACCACGGGTCATAATGTATAACCATATCTGCACCTGTTAAGTTTAGTCCAGTTCCTCCTGCTTTTAAAGATATTAAAAATACTTTTATATCTTTATTTTCATTAAATTCATCAACCATTTTAATTCTCTGGTCTACTTTTGTTGAACCTGTTAATTTAAAATATGTTATTTCATTTTTGTTTAATTCTTCTTCTATAATTTCAAACATTGAAGTATATCCTGAAAATAACAAAATTTTGTGTCCTGATTCTGTAGCATCTTTTATGATTTCTATACATTGTTCTAGTTTACTACTTCCTTCATTATAGTCTTTTATAAATAAACTTGGATGGCAACAAATTTGTCTAAGTCTTGTAAGTGCTGATAATACTTGCATATGACTTCTTTCGAATCCTTTTATTTTTATTGTTTCTGCAATGTCTTGTTTTGCTTGTGCCAAATAATTTAAATATATTTTTTCTTGTTCTTCTTTCATTTGATTATTTAGAATTGTTACCGTTTTCTCTGGTAATTCTGTTAAAACTTCTTTTTTGGTTCTTCTCAAAATAAATGGTTCTATAAGAAATCTTAGTTTTTTCATGGCTTTTTGACTATTGTCTTTTATTATAGGTATTTCATATTCTGATTTAAATTTTTTGTATGTAAATAAATATCCTGGCATTATATAATCAAAAATTGACCATAATTCTGCTAAAGAGTTTTCTATTGGTGTTCCTGTTAATGCATATCGTGTATCTGCAATAATTTCTTTTACTGCTTTTGCATTTTGAGTATTACTATTTTTTAAATATTGTGCTTCATCTGTGATTGAAAATCTAAATTTATATTTTTTTTCTTTGTAAATTTCTATATCTCTTTTTAATAAATCATATGATGTTATAACTAAATCATATTTTTCTATTTTTTCTATTTGTTCTTGTCTTTCTTGTGCAGTTCCTCTTATAACTAGTGTTTTTAGTTTATTAGTGAATTTTTGTGATTCGTTTTGCCAATTTAATGTAAGTGAACTTGGGCATATTACTATTGAGGCTCTTTTATCTTTTTCTTGTTCTCCTACATATCCAGCTATTATTGATAACATTTGAATTGTTTTTCCAAGTCCCATGTCATCTGCTAATATTCCACCAAATTTGTAATTATCTAGTGTTTTTAACCACTTATATCCTGTTTTTTGATAATATCTTAATATTTCATTTAAATTTTCAGGAACTTCTATGTCATCTGAACCATTTTCTTTGTCTAAATCATTTATTAATTTTTTATATTCTGCATTTTTTTCTATTGGTATATTTGTAATTGTTTTTAATAATTGATTTAAATATAAGCTCCTACTTACTGGCAATTTTATCTGCCCATTTTTTAGTTCTTTTAAGTCAATATCTGCTCCTGTTACTAGTTTATTTAAAAATTCTATATCTTGATTTTCTTCTAAGTCAACAAAACTTCCATCTTGTAATTTATGATATTTCTTTTTTAATTGATATTTTTTCATAATTTCTTCTAGTTCTGCCACATCTATGTTTAAATTGTCTAAATTTATTGTTAATAAGTTATTTTCAATTTTTATTCCTAAATTTCCTATTTGTGGTTGTTTTATTTGTTTTGTTTTAAAATTGTCTGTTGCCATTACTTCAAATTTCTGCATATATTCGTTTATATCATTTGATAAAAAACTGTATATTTTCTCTTCATTAGGAAGTATAAAACATTCTTTTTGTGCATAATACATAAATCCTGTTTTTCTAAATAAATTTAGTGCTTTGCTTTCTAATATTACATCTCTTGGATATTTTATTTTAATTTTTTGTTGTAATGGATTAAATTCTTCTTCCCCATAACAAAATTTTGTGTCTGCTATTATATAATCACTTTTGTTATAGTCTAAATATACTTTTACTATTAGTTTTTTTGGTCTGTATTTTTCTATTTCTTTTTCATCTATATTTTTAAATTCTATACAATTTTCTAGTCTTAATAATACTATGGAAAATAGTTCTGGTAATTGTTCTTTTCCAAGTATTAATTCTGTCATAAAGTTGTCTTTTAACATTTTTAATAATTTAAATGTTGTTTTTTCATATTTTTTATCAATTTTATATAATTCATTTTCTATTAGTAAATATTTATATTTTTTTCCGTTTATTATATCAACATCTCTTATTATATCTATTTTTTTATTTAGGCTTATTTGATAGTCTTCTTTTCCTTTTTTCTTCATGATAAAGTGTAGTTCTGGATTTTTGTCTTTTAATTCGATTTTTTCTTCTTTATATTCTTTCTGAAATGCAATTTTTTTACCTTTTAAAATTTCAAATATTTCGTCAATTCCACTATTATCTAATAAAATATATTCTTCATTTAATGCTTTTCCATAATATTTATAATTTGAGTTTGCATTTGAATTTACAAATTTTATTATTTCTGAATGTTTTAACATAAATTCTAAAATTGGTTGGTCTGTATCCACAAATTTTTCTTTTGTGTGGATAAATTCCATTTTATTTCCATATTTGTATTTTTCACCTGTTAACATTCTATCATAAAATCCACTTAACTCTTTTATTTTATACATTTCTTGAGTTCCTATTTCAAATTCTATTTTTAGATTGCTTGAGTGTTTGTCATAAATTATTTTTGGCTTTATTTTTATTTTTTCTTGCATTTCTTCTTTTATTATGTTTTCAGGTTCTTGTATTTCTTTCATTTCTTCTGCATAAAGCTCATTTACTATTTGTTTAAAGTTTCTATATTTATATTCTTTTTTGTGTATATCTTCTATATTTTCTTCTTTTAACATATTTTCCCCTCGCTATTTCTCGGTTTTTAATTATATCTTATTTTCTGCTGTTTTACAATACAAAAAACATATTTACTTTTAAAAATGTTACAAGATAATGATTTTGATAAAATTTTCAAAAGTTAATCAAAACCATTATCTTGTAAATTAAAAATTGTAAATATGCCTTAATTTTATATATCAAAAAAATATGTTGCTTCTAAATCTGCTTCAAACACAAGTAATGCAAGTGGGTATTTTGTATATGCAATACCTATTGTTCCATATTGCTCTTTAGGTTCTGTAAATCCCATATGCCAACGAATTGCATATTTTTCTTCACTTGTTAATTTCATGTATTCTGTTATCATCATAACTGATTTTTCACCATGTCCATATGGTATGGTATCATCAACTGTGTAATATGGTACTTTTTCCCATACTCCTAATGCATTTTTTGCATTTCTATAATCTATTTTGTAAAAATTTGCCTTACAAACATCATGTAGTAATGCTACTATTTTTAATGTATCTTCTGATACTTCAATTTTTTTTGATGAATTTTTTACTTTTTCAACTAATATTTCATATACTTTCATACTATGTTCTACAAGTCCTCCAGCATAATTTCCATGAAACCTTGTACTTGCTGGGGCTGTGAAAAAGTCTGTTCCTTCTAAGAATTTTATAAAGTCTTCTATTCCATCTCTTTTTACACTTCTTAGTAATTTTAGAAATTCTTCTTTCATCTTTTTATTCATTCCTTCCTATTTTTGTGCTCTTTTTTGTTCTATTACTTTTATTACTGCTTCTGTTTCTTCTTCTATTGTCATGTTTGTTGAGTCTATATATACAGCATCAGGTGCTTGGACTAGTGGTGCAATTTCTCTTTCTGTTTCTAGTTTGTGCCTTTCTTTTATACTTTCTAACACTTCTTCATATGTTGTTTTTATTCCTTTTTCTAAATCTTGATTATATCTTCTTTTTGCTCTTTCTTCTACTGAACAGTCTAAAAAGACTTTTACATCTGCATTTGGAAAAACTACTGTTCCTATATCTCTGCCTTCCATTATAATGTTATTATTTTCTCCCATTTTTCTTTGAATTGGTGTTATTTTATCTCTTACTTCTTTTATTGCTGCAAATCTTGCAACTAGACTGTCTACCTCTGGTGTTCTTATTTTTCCAGTTACATCTTTTCCATTTAAGAATACTAATTGTTTTCCTTCTTCTTTTTTTAATTCTATATTAATTTCTTTTAATATTTCTTTTATTTTCTCTATTTCAGTATATTTTATATTTTTCTCTATACATTCTAATGTAACACATCTGTACATAGCTCCTGTGTCTATACTTACTAAATTTAATCTTTCTGCTATTATTTTTGTTATGGTTCCTTTTCCGCTTCCAGCCGTTCCATCAACGGCAACTATAAATCCCATATTATCACCCTTCTATTTTTCTATTATTTTGTTAGTATAAATCCTGTTGATATAAATCTTGTTCTATGTGCTCCTGAACTATCAACTGGGTCATTAATTATTTTTCCATCTACTACCATTGCACTTGATGTTCCACCATCTAAGTTTGATGCATTATATGCTCCATAATTTTGCATTATTTCTATTAAGTCATTCATATCTGCTCCTGGTTCTGTTAATGTTCTTCCGTCAATTACTAAAAATAGTACAATTCCATCTTTTCTTTGACCTATGGCTGTACGTGGTGCGGTTCCCCATCCACCATTTCCTAGTACTTTTGATGGTTTACCATTAACTATTAAAAATGGTCCAAATGTTACTCCATCTCTTATTTTTAATTCTTGTGCTTGTTTTACTGTCATTTTTCCTAATGCTAATTTGTTGTCTTGTGTAAATCCAATTAGACCTCCTGAACCATTCCATGTTTTTGATGTTACTAATTTTCCTCCTGAAAATGTTATTCCTAATGGATTAGCTCCATTGCTATTAAAGTTTGGATCTTCAAATCCTCCTCCATTTATTGCAATTACTGCATCATTGTCTTTTGCCATTTGAGTTAAATATTGTCCACTTGTTCCTAATTTTTTAGTATATACTGTTTTTATTTTTGATGGGTCATATATTGCTGCTAAATATCCACTATATCCTTTTCCTTTTATTTCTATAATTTTGTAGTCTTCATGTTCTGGGTCTTTTTCTAATATGGCTTTTTCATATTCGTTTGCATATTGTACATTGTTTGAAGTTTTATTTATTATTATTGTATTTGTGTTTGTTATTTCGTCTACTTCATTTACTTTATTTTTTGCTAATACTTCATTTATTGTGTCTTCATCATAAAACCATGTTGCTAAATATTGATGTGTCATTGTTGTCATAGCAGTTGTTATTAACCAATCTCTAAATCCCGCATATGGTCCATATAATAAAAATCCTCCTGAACTTATTCCCATTATTGCTAATATTATTAATACTAAAAATATTTTTTTCCAGTTTTTCTTTTTGCTTTTTTTACTTTCGTCCTTTTCTTTTCTTAATGCTTTTGGTATTTCTTCTATTTCTTCTACTTCTTCTACTTTTTTATGTTTTTTCATTGTATTTTCAATCCTTTCATTGTATCTTATATTAATATTGTATCCGCCTTTTTTCTTCAATATTAATCTTTATCTTTTATTATCTTGTATATTATAACAATTTTTTGTTTCGATGACAACACCTATTTTCATTTTTCCAAAAAATACTTTTATATTTCTTTTTTTACTAGAAATCTTTTAAATATAAGTTTTGAATGAAATGACGAATGTGCATGAAAAAATTTTAGAAATTCTATGTAATTTTAAGGAAAGAGTTCACGATAGTGGAAGGGTGCCTTAAAATAAATTAGAATTTCTTAAATTTTGTAATAAACCGAGGAATGTAATGAAAAACTTATATTTAAAAGATTTCTTAGTATAAATAAAGAATTATTTTATATGCTTTATTAGGCAAAAAAATATACCAAATGCAAAGACACATTTACAAGTGTTCTCCACATTTGATATATTTTATTTATTTTTAGTACATTCCACCCATTCCATTGTCCATATCATGAGAATTTCCACATCCACATGAATTTGATTCAGGTACATCTGTTACTAAACTTTCTGTTGTTAGTACCATTGCTGCAATTGATGCTGCATTTTGTAATGCACTTCTTGTAACCTTAGTTGGATCAACAATTCCAGCTTTCTTCATATCAACATATTCTTCCTTATCTGCATCAAATCCAAATCCTTTGTCTGCCTTTTTTACTCCTTCTAGTATAACAGCTGGTTCTAATCCTGCATTTCTTGCAATTTGTTTAACTGGTTCTTCTAATGCTTTCAATACAATTTCGGCACCTAGTTTTTCTCCACCATTTAAGCTTTCAGCTATTTTTTCTACTGATGGCATAATATTTACATATGTTGTTCCTCCACCAGCTACAATTCCTTCTTCTACTGCTGCCTTTGTTGCAGATAGTGCGTCTTCTATTCTTAGTTTTTTATCTTTCATTTCAACTTCTGTTGCTGCTCCTACTCCAATTACTGCAACTCCTCCAGCAATTTTTGCTAATCTTTCTTGTAAATTTTCCTTATCAAATTCACTCTTTGTTTCTTCTATTTGAGCTTTTATTTGTTTTACTCTTGCTGAAATTTTTTCTTTATCTCCAGCACCATCAACAATTATTGTATTTTCTTTTTGTACTTTTATTTGTTTTGCTCTACCTAATTGTTCTATTTGTGTATCTTTTAGTTCCATTCCTAAATCTTGTGATATTACTTCTCCTCCTGTTAGAATTGCCATATCTTCTAACATTGCTTTTCTCTTATCTCCAAATCCAGGTGCTTTAACTGCTACAACATTTAATACTCCTCTTAATTTGTTTAATATTAATGTTGATAGTGCTTCACTTTCGATGTCATCACATACAATTACTAGTTTTCCTGATGATTGCATTAAATTTTCTAGTAATGGCAATATTTCTTGAATATTGCTTATTTTTCTATCTGTTATTAATATATATGGATTATCTATTATTGCTTCCATTTTTTCTGTGTCTGTTACCATATATGGTGATACATATCCTTTGTCAAATTGCATTCCTTCTACTACATTTAATTCTGTTTGTGATGTTTTTGATTCTTCTATTGTTATTACTCCATCTTTTGATACTTTTTCCATTGCGTCTGCAATTAGTTCTCCAACTTCTGAATTGTTTGCAGATATACTTGCAACTCTTGCTATGTCTTCTTTTCCATTTACTGGTGATGTTATTTTCTTTAATTCTGTAACTGCTCCATCTACTGCTTTTTCTATTCCTCTTTTTATTGCCATTGGGTCAGCTCCAGCTGCAACATTTTTTACTCCTTCTTTTATCATTGCTTGTGCTAAAACTGTTGCTGTTGTTGTTCCATCACCTGCTACATCGTTTGTTTTTGTTGATACTTCTTTTACTAGGCGGGCTCCCATATTTTCAAATTTATCTTCTAATTCTATTTCTTTTGCTATTGTTACCCCATCATTTGTAATCAATGGAGCTCCATAACTTTTGTCTAATACAACATTTCTTCCTTTTGGTCCTAATGTAACTTTTACTGTATCTGCTAATTTATTTACACCTTCTAATAAAGATTTTCTTGCATCTTCTCCAAATTTAATTTGTTTTGATATATTAATCATTCCTTTCTTTTAAATTATTTTACTATAGCTAATATATCTTCTTCTCTTAAAATAATGTAATCTTCTCCTTCATATTTTACTTCTGTTCCTCCATATTTGCTTACTACTACATTATCACCTTTTTTTACTTCCATTTCTTCTCTTTTTCCATCTATTAATCTTCCTGGACCTACTTCTATAACTTCTGCTATTTGTGGTTTTTCTTGTGCTGAACTTGCTAGGATTATTCCACTTTTTGTAGTTTCTTCACTTTCTTTCATTTTTACTAATACTCTGTCTGCTAATGGTTTTATCATATAAATTACCTCCTTATTTGGCTAATTATTATTAGCACTCTTTTATATTGACTGCTAATAATATATACCCATTTTTTTATATTGTCAATATATTTATTAATTTTTCACATAACTTTCACAATACTATTTAGATTATTTTATTCATAAAAGAAGTTTTTAGAACTTATAACCTAAATTTAGTTACTACTATGAAAACTAAATTTAACACATTTTTTTCATATATATTGATTATTTCAAATTATTATGTTATACTAAATGCGTAACTATTTTAACACAATCCATACTAGGAGGTACAAACGAATGAGAATTAGTGTTCGGGAATTTGAAGTAGCAATGGAAACACTTGGTGGACACCAAGTAACACCAAAAGAGGATATCTTTTTAGATGTTCCTCATTTAAGATATGAAATCAACGAAATTTTCTTTGAACATTCTGGGGTAGACTGTATCTTTATGATTCCGTCTAATCCCAAAGCAATGGAACTTTTAAAACTTGCTAAGTTTAAGTTGAATTGCACTCATAGTACAGTAATGAGTAGCAATAAGATTTACTCCATTAAAGAACTCATTATCTTGGTGTTAATTATAAGCCATAAATACTCCTCACTCAACTTAAAAAAATACTTGAATCAGACATACGAGGTACTTCAAAGAAGTCCTTTTCTTAGAAAAAGTATTTCAAATAATTATCGAGGTGGACTGGCATATAATTCATCAGAAGTATATCGATTAGTCGATAATTTTGATAGATGTATAAATCCGTTTCTGGGGTACAAAAAAACCAAAAAAGCTTCGAGTTACTTAAGAAACTTGGAAGTAAACTTTAAGTTTACTAATCATTCTACCATGTCAGACTTTTCTTTATGTTTGTTTGGAAAGATCTCATCAGCAGAATATACACTGAAGGGAAATACGATCAGTTATTACGCTGAATTTTTAAATGATTTGACAGGAGAATCCTATACAGGATACACTTCTGTTGAACATCGCTATTGGGGCGATTCAAAAGAGGAGTTTTTGGATTTTCATTTCTATGCGGAAGATTCATCAATAATCATTTTTAACTTAACCACTGGAATGGTTAAAGTTAATGATGATATTGCTACACCAGCAACAGATGAAACTTTAAAGCTAATAGTAGACTGCTTAAAAACTTCAATCCAAAGTATAAGCAGTACCATTACAAATTATATTTTGGCTTAGTGTTTAAGAAAGGATTGAAAGTAGCCTCCTAAATAGGAGGCTTTTTTATATACTAATACAACCAAAATTTTTAGCAGATTTAATCAGTCCAACAAATAATGGAGCTGGTCTATTAGGTCTTGATTTTAATTCTGGATGAAATTGTCCAGCAATAAAATATGGATGTTCTTTATATTCTACAATCTCCACCAATTTTCCATCTGGAGAAGTTCCAGAACATATTAAACCCGCTTCTTCTAATCTGTCTTTATATTCATTATTATACTCATATCTATGTCTATGTCTTTCTGATATTTTTTCTGTTCCATATAGCTCTTTAGCTAAAGTTCCATCTTTTAATATACATGGATATGCTCCTAAACGCATTGTACCACCTTTTTTATCAATACCTATTTGTTCATCCATAATATGAATTACAGGATTTTTAGTTGTTTCATTAAGTTCTGATGAATTTGCATCTTTTATTCCTAATACATTTCTCGCAAATTCTACAACTGCCATTTGCATACCTAAACATATACCTAAAAATGGAATATTATTTTCTCTTGCATATTTTATTGTTTCTATTTTTCCTTCAATTCCTCTATTTCCAAACCCTCCTGGTACTATTATTCCTTGAAGCTCTTTCATTTTTTCTGCTATATTTTCTGGATTAATTGTTTCACAATCAATTAATTTTATATTTACTTTTACATGATTTGCAAACCCAGCATGATGTAGGCTTTCTATTACTGATAAATATGAATCTTCTAATTTTATGTATTTTCCTACAATTGCTATATTTACAGATTCATCTCCTATTTTTCTTACATTATCAATCATTTTCTGCCATTCGGAATTATCTGGTATGTATCTATCTAATCTTAAATGATTACACACTTCTCTTGCAAGTCCTTCTTCTTCAAGCATTAGTGGTACTGCATATAAATTATCTGCGGTTTTATTTTGTATTACACTACTTTTTCTTACATTACAGAACAATGCTAATTTTTCTCTTATTGTGTCTGGTATGTCTTGTTCTGTTCTACATACTAATATATCTGGCTTTATTCCTAAACTTTGCAATTCTTTTACAGAGTGTTGAGTTGGCTTTGATTTTATTTCATTTGAACCATATATATATGGTAATAAAGTTACATGTATGTATACTACATCCTCTGGATTTTTTTCAAGTCCTACTTGGCGTATTGCTTCTATTATTGATAGCCCTTCAATATCTCCTACAGTTCCTCCAACTTCTGTTATTACTATATCTGTATCTGTGTTTTCAAAACTATAGATTTTTTCTTTTATTTCATTAGTTATATGTGGAATTACTTGTACTGTTTTTCCTAAATAATCTCCTCTTCTTTCCTTTTCTATTACTGATGAATATATTTTCCCCATTGTTACACTTGAATTTTTGGTTAAGTTTTCATCTATAAATCTCTCATAATGTCCTAAATCTAGGTCTGTTTCTGCTCCATCATCTGTTACAAATACTTCTCCATGTTCATATGGACTCATTGTTCCTGGATCTACATTTATATATGGATCAAATTTTTGAATTGTTACTTTATATCCTCTATTTTTTAATAACCTTCCTAATGATGCTGCTGTTATTCCTTTCCCTAGTCCTGATACTACTCCTCCTGTTACAAATACATATTTTGTGTTCATTTTTTTCTCCTTCCAATTGCAGTTTATACAAACAAAAAATAGATTAAAATAAAAACTGCAAAATCGGTTTTTTTTTAATCTACTTTATTAGCTTAACATTTTTTATTTTGATTGTCAATATTGTATTTTTTCTTTTTATATACCTTATGTTACTATAGCTTTTATTAATAAAAAACTTATATAAATTAATTTTTTAATGTTTTTCATTAAAAATATATTGACAATCATACATAATTATGTTAATATATATTTATAGAGCAGCTCAATTAATAATAAAAGGATGTGTTTTTATATGAAAAAAGAATTAAATTTTAATGAAACTAAGGAAAAAATGACAAAAAAATGCCATGCAGCTTCAATTTCACTATTTATAATTGATTTTATATATATCGCTATTATATTATGTATATTAATTGGAGGAATAGTATTAATGTTCCAAACAAAAAATTTTAACCTATATGAAACCATAGCAAATTCGGAAACATTATGTAATATATCAGACATGATCGGCTTCCATTGCTATCCATCAGACTTCTGCTACCTTATTATTTTAAATTTACTTGCTATTCTTTTAAGAGAAACAGACAAAAAACAAACACCATTTACAAATAAAAATGTAAAAATTTTAGGAATTGTAGATATTTTAGTTTTCTTATTATGGATATTCGGACAACTTGGAATAATCCTTCCTATAATGACTACAACATTTTATTGGATATTCAAGTATGGATGTTTTCTTCAAAAAGATTCTGATGAAACATTATAAAATATTATAAAGAAAGGATTTTGATTATGGCAATTATATTAAGATTGGATAGAGTAATGGCTGACAGAAAAATTTCTTTAAATGACCTTTCTGAAAAGGTTGGAGTTTCAAATGTTAATCTATCTAAATTAAAAAACGGAAAAGTTAGTGCTATACGTTTTTCTACATTAAATGCTATTTGCGAAGCTCTTAATTGTCAGCCTGGAGATATTTTAGAATTTGAAAAAGATTGCCAATAGGGCACTTCCCTATTGACAATCTTTTTTATTTTACAAATCAATTTTTCAATTTGTTATATTTATTATCTATTAATTATATTGTCTATTTTGTCAAATCTGCTAAACTAGAATATGATAAGCAGGTTCCATCTGCTTTTACAAATAATACTCCCATACCACCAATTCCGTTTTCATCGCCACCATTTATCTTAACAACATTGCTTATATCTGTAATACCTTTTAGTTCTTTTTCTTCAGACTCAAAGACTGTTTTCCAATTAGTTGAAGCATCTGTTCTAAATCTAACATATGTAACTGTTCCATTGGCTTTTAAAAATATAATAAAGCTATTGCCTGGTGCTTGTCCTTCTTCGCAATACCATGCATTTACAACATTGTCTGCAATTTTTTTCAAATTCGTTGCTGATGAATATTCTTTGAAAGTGCTTAAATAAATATGTGCTTCATTTTTATTATTAACTGTTACATATCCTGTACCACTTTCATCATCTATCCCTGACAAATTAACATAAATTTCATTATCTTTTCCTAGTTCTTTGGTTACTGATTGGCTAAAATTATTTATATATTTATTTGTATTATCAACTTCATTAGTAGAAACATCTGCACCTTCATTTGCATTATTTGTTTCATCAGAAGAATTTTCTGTATTTTCTTGCCCTTTTTCTAATTCACTTATTCTACTATTTAATTTTGATGCATTCTCAGTTTCTTTTGTTTTCTCATTATATAACTTGTATATAAAATATCCCATTGCAATAATTACTATTATTGCTACAACTAAAAATATTGTTGATATATTTGTTTTAGCATTATTTTTTTCTTTCACTTCTTTTCACCCCCTTTTCTTTTGTACAGTTTATATTTTATATTTAGCCTCAAAATTTGTCAATACCTCAAAAAAAGAAAAGAAGCCATTTAGAAAGGCATACTTTTTCAGTAATCGCTTTCTATTGGCAACTTTTCTTAAATTTAAATTGTATTGCATACATTACCAAAGAAAATATTGTTGCAAGTATCGCTAAATAATATAAATATAAATCAACTCTAAATGAAATGTTAAAATGGAATTGATTTATAAGCAATGAACACACTATTGCCAAATAAAACAATACTGTAGCAAGTTTTCCATACCATTTACTATATACAACTACATCTTCTTTTTTATACATTAATGATGCTGATATTATCATAACACATTCTTTAATAAATACTATTGCAAATATCCACCAAGGCAAAATTTTTAATATTGCAAGTGATAATAACAATGACATTTGTGTAAGTTTATCTGCAAGAGGATCTATTAGCTTTCCTATATCTGTAATATAGTTATACTTTCTAGCAATATATCCATCTAAAATGTCTGTTATTGCTGAAACTGTAAATATTATTATTGTTGCTAAAAAATCCTCATTTACTACAGATGTAAATATAAATGGTATTAATATAAAACGTATAATTGTTAGAATATTTGGTATATTTTCTTTTTTCATTTAATTTTTTTCCTTTCAAGACTAATTTACATCAAACTTTAAATTTTCATTTTCTAAGTTTACTGTAATGTTTTGTCCTTCACGTACTTCGTTTCTTAAAATCATTTCAGATATTTCATCTTCAACATATCTTTGTATTGCTCTTCTTAATGGTCTAGCTCCAAATTTTAAGTTTGTTCCTTTTTCTAGTATAAATTCTTTTGCTGGTTCTGAAACCTCCAATGTCATATTTTTTTCTGATAGAGCTTTTTTTGTGTCTTTAAGCATTAATTCTACAATTTGTATTAATTCTGGTTTTGTTAGTGAATCAAATACAATTATTTCATCAATTCTATTTAAAAATTCTGGTCTAAATACTTGTTTTAGATTTTCTTCAATTTTACTTGTGTCTACTGTTTGTTTAGCAAAACCGATTGAATTATTATTTAAGTTTGACCCTGCATTTGATGTCATTATTATTATTGTATTTTGAAAGCTTACTGTATTTCCTTGTGAGTCTGTTAATTTTCCATCATCAAGCACTTGAAGTAATATATTAAATACATCTGGATGTGCTTTCTCAATTTCATCTAATAATATTATTGAATATGGTTTTCTTCTTACTTTTTCTGTAAGTTGACCAGCATCATCATATCCAACATATCCAGGAGGTGCACCTATTAATTTTGCTGTTGAATGACTTTCCATATATTCAGACATATCTACCCTGATTATTGAGTCTTCTGAACCAAACATTTCATATGCTAAACTTTTTGCTAGCTCTGTTTTTCCAACACCAGTTGGACCAACAAATATGAATGATGGTGGTCTTTTGGTACTTTGTAATCCAGCACGGTTTCTTCTTATTGCACGAGAAACTGCACTTACAGCTTTATCTTGACCAATTACTCTTGTATGAATGTTTGTTTCTAAGTTTAATAGTTTTTGAGTTTCTGCTTCTGTTATTTTTTTAACTGGTATTTTAGTCCAACTTTCAATTACCTGTGCAATATCTTGTGTGGTAAGATTTTTTAATTGAATTGTACTATTTAATTGGTCTATTTCTTCTATTAGTCTGCATTCTTTTGTTTTTAAGTCTGCTGCCTTTTGATAGTCTTCTGTTGAGTCTGCTTGTGCTGCATCTTCTTTTTGTGCCTGAACTTGTGCCAATTCTTGTTTTAACATTTCTAGTTTAAATAATTCTTTGTTTTCTAAATTGATTCTTGAACATGCTTCATCGAGTATATCTATTGCTTTATCTGGTAAAAATCTATCATGTATATATTTTTCTGACATTACAACTGTTTGTTTTATTATATCATTAGAAATCTTTACTTTATGATATTCTTCATAATATTTTTTTATTCCTTCTAGAATTTTTATTGATTCATCAATATTTGGTTCTTCTACCAATACTTGTTGAAATCTTCTTTCTAATGCTGAATCTTTTTCTATATATTTTCTATATTCTTTTAATGTTGTTGTCCCTATTAATTGTATTTCTCCATTTGATAGTGATGGTTTTAGAATATTTGCTGCATTCATTGAGTGTTCTCCATCGCCAGCTCCTATAATATTGTGAATCTCGTCAATTACAAGAATTATGTTTCCAAATTCTTTGCATTCTTGTATTATTCCTTTCATACGAGCCTCGAATTGACCTCTAAATTGTGTTCCAGCAACAACTGCTGTCATATCTAATAAGTATACTTCTTTGTTTAATAGCTTAGCTGGCACATTATTATTTGCTATTTTTATTGCTAAACCTTGTGCAATCGCTGTTTTCCCAACACCTGGCTCTCCTATTAAACATGGATTATTTTTTGTTCGTCTATTTAATATTTGGATAACTCTTTGTATTTCCTTGTCACGCCCAATTACCATATCTAATTCATTATTTTGAGCTTTTTGTGTAAGATTTGTTCCATATGTGTCTAAGTATTTTTTCTTCTTTTTTGTTGGCTTTTTTTCTACTTTAACTTTTTGTCTTCCATTTCCACTTTTTTCTTCTTCTCCACTTGTTTGCTTTCTTGGTACTATACTAGCAAATATTGAACCTATTGGAATTCCTAATGGACTTGCTCCATTTTCTACTCCATCATCTTCTTCATATCCTTCTAAGTCTTCTGGATCAAAATCTTCCATTCCTTCTAAATTTTCCATCTTTAAACTTGATGATAAGTCTTTAAACAATCCTTCTAATTGTTTTGACATTGCAGACATATCTATATTATTTAATGGTTGTTCATTATTTCCGTTTTTTTGTGCTTTTGATTGATTTTTGTTACTATTCTGATTTTTATTTTCTGGAATATCAATACCTCTTTTTATAGCACATTCTCTACACAGTCCTTCCATTGATGATATACCATTTTCTATTTTATTTATAAAAATTTCTGCATTATTCTTATTGCAATCTGAACATAACATATATTAATTTTCCTCTTTTCTTTAATTTAATATTATATATCATACATTAATTTTCCCAAATAGTCAATAGAAAATGCATTTTGGTACTAGACAAAAAATTTTTTTTGTGTTAATATATTTAAGATGACAAAATTTTATTATTTTAATACTTATTTTATTTAATGTTTTATGCCCGAATGGCGGAACTGGCAGACGCACACGACTCAAAATCGTGCGGGAAACCATGTGGGTTCGAGTCCCACTTTGGGCACCAGAAAAAAAATGTAGCAATAGCTGCATTTTTTATTTTTATTATAATTGTGGGGCTCGAAAAGGAACATGCCAAGCTTCTAGCTGGTCTGGAGCCAGCAGAAGCGAAGGTAAAAATAGTCCTGTGGACTATTTTTGTGACGCGAGTGCGAGTGGTCCCACTTTGGGCACCAAACATATAGAACCTAACTAGTAAAGTGTGGAATTGAAGAAAATAAACCCTACCCACCAAGACGAATTTTTGTCGAACTCTCTATAATACTTGATACGATTTAATTTTAAGATTATAAGAATTTGACAACACAAAATGTTGTAAAAAATATAAATTATGAAATGGTAGAATTATATTATGCCATAGGTTCTACTATTAATGAATTAATTGAAGAATATCATTTAGAAGCTTCTCAAAATAAAATATTAAAATCTTTTTCAGAAAAATTAACACAAGAATTTGGAGAAGGTTATAGTGTACCTAATTTAAAGCTAATGAAAAAATTTTATTTAACCTATAAAGATGGTTACACACTGTGTAACCAATTAAGTTGGAGCCATAATCGTTTAATAATGAATATAGACAATGAGACTAAAAGGAATTTTTATTTGGAAGAAACAATAAAGTCAAATTGGAGTGTTAGACAGTTAGAAAGGCAAATAAATAGTTTTTATTATGAAAGGCTTTTATCAACAAGTGAAGAACATAAAGAAGAAGTAAAAAACGAAATAAATGTTTTAGAAAAAAAAGAAAAAGTGCAAGATTTTATAAAAGATCCTTATGTTTTAGAGTTTTTAGACATCAAAGATAGAAGATTTTTAGAAAAAGATTTAGAATCTAATTTACTTGAACATATATCAGAATTTTTATTAGAATTAGGTAGAGTTTTTTCTTTTGTAGCAAGGCAAAAAAGACTTGATGTAGATGGCGACAATTTTTATATTGATTTAGTGTTTTACAATTATGTACTAAAATGATTCGTTTTAATTGATTTAAAATTGGACAAACTAACACATCAAGATATTGGACAAATGGATTTTTATGTTAGATATTATGATAATGAAATAAAGTCAGAAGATGATAATCCAACAATAGGAATTATATTATGTTCAGACAAAAAAGATACAATAGTGAAATATTCTGTTCTTAATGATAACAAGAATTACAAAATAGCACAATTTTGTAATATTTGATGAAATTACCCTGGCAAATACCAAGTGATATTTGCAATTCCATGTACTATGTGCTAAACTATTATTGTCTTTCATGACAAAATCCTCCTTTTTGATTTTATTTGCGGTTGGCGACCACATTTATTATATCAAAAATGAGGATTTTTTCTACCCATAGCTAGAAGCTTTTAGAACCCCATGTATAACATGGGGTTTTCATAAACCAATAATAGCTTAACACTTGTCATCAAGTATTAAGCTATTAAACTTTTCATCTAGACTTTAAGGTCTAGGCATCGGCATACCGCCTCAAATATCTACATTTAGTATAGCATTTTTAATACGATAAGTCAATCAAAATATAAAAATTTCTTTTTATATTTATATAAGTATTATATGCAAAATTGAGATTATTATTGATTCTTTTCTAATTTTTGTATTTTATAATATATAGGTTCAAATATTTGCTCGAATAACTTATTATATATTTTGTCGAAGAATTGATTAGAAGTTTTGCCAAGTTTTGAAATAACTCTATTTTTGTCAATATACTTTGCTTCATATAGCATAACAACGGTATTTTTTTGAAAACCATCATTAGGCGTTCCTACTTCAAATTCAGGATAAATATTACCTTTTTTATCTTTTCTAGGAGTACCACTTGAGCATGGAACTATAAAAATTTTTGTAGCAGTTTCTTTAATAACTACAGCAGGATGAATATACGCAAACTCTCTGTCATAGTTATTCCAACCTAAATCAACTAAAAGAATTTCTCCCAAGGCATATTTAGTAAAATTATTTTGCCTAGATGCAGATAAATGTTTTTCATTTGACTCTATCCATAAAGCTATTTCATATGCAGATTGTTCTGTTAGTTTGAATTCATAATTTTTTAAAGATGTATAGAATTCTTTTTTTAACTTTTC
Organism: uncultured Clostridia bacterium; assembly: GCA_934167135.1. GTDB lineage: Bacteria > Bacillota > Clostridia > TANB77 > CAG-508 > CAG-269. The sequence continues at coordinate 8,228 of CAKPKI010000005.1, read as the reverse complement.
ATCTTGCATAAATTTTATATTTTTAAATTTTGTGTCATTCCTTTTGATTAAATTTATAATATTTTTATTTATATCCATATATTTTATCACTTCCTAATTTTTTCAAATTATACAATGTTTCTACATAAAAGTCAATAATTTCAGAACAAAAGTTTGTAAAGCATATTTTATAATGGTAATAGTTCATCAATTTTCCTTTTTACTCTATTTTCAATTTCTTTTGACCATATGAAAAATATACGATAAATGGTAAAAAAATATATGGAATAGAAATGACTTTTAGAGCATTAGAAGATATTATTAGTAATAGCATTGTATACGAAATAAAAGATGGAAAAATATATAAAGCTGAACAAAGAAATTAAAATGTTGTAATATAATTTTACCACTAATTACATTTGCAATTTATGTTAATTTATAGTATAATAAATGTGTAGTAAGTTTTTAGTCAGCCATATTTAAAATAAGATTAAGGAGGAAAATGCTATGGCAAACACAACTATTGTATATTTTAATAAAACATGGGAATGTAATGAAAAAACCACTTATATTTTTCGGACAATAAGTCCGAAAAGAGACATCCTTTTTGTGACATCCTTTAAGGATGGAATTGTAACAATTAAACCGGGAGTTGGTGGAAACATCCAAACATTCTCAGAATTAATTTCTGGTTGTTTCAATAAGGAATCAAATTTTGCAGAAGAAATGTCCAAAGCTTTTTATGGCAATTATAGTACTTCCTTCACTGCCATTAAATTTACATTTAACGGTATAACCGTTATGGTTACAAACAAAAATGCCAACAAAAACAAAATTTATGCCGAATGGCTTGAAGGTCTTGAGTCTAATATGGAAAAGGACAGACTCGATAAGGAGTCGTATAGAAAAATCAAATCATCCAAAAAACTCAAAATCGAATTCAAAAATGAAGACGCAGCCATAAAGTGGAAAAAATTGGTGGAGGTCAATTCAAGTAATCTTTACAATTTTGCTATTGTTGCATATGCTCGTCGTTGGGCAAAGTATATGCAATATCTTATGAAGGAGGAAAATAAAACAATTGATGAGATTGCTGAAAGCACATCTATTACATGTGATATTGTAGACATTTCAGGATATATGTACAATTGTGCGTTAAACATGTTAGTAGAGTTCTGGAAATACGGAGAAGAACTCCGTAAATGGCACGCAAAAAGATATCAAATATGATTAGGAAAATAACTATTGTTTTTTCCTAATGCTGACTAGGTGTAAGCTAAACTTAGCATACACTAAAAAGAAAATTATTTCTTTTCCTCGCAAGAGGTTTCTTTTTTAGTTTATTATTTCACTTTTTAATTTTTTCCTTGTTTATAGTATTATGCATAAAATTATTGCCTAATTTTCTTATTGTAACAAATATAGATACAAATAAAATAACTACCAGATAAATAACTTATAGACTAGTTTTTATCGCGAATGCAAATATTCCCACTTTTGTTACATAAAAAATACTCTAGCAAAATACTAGAGCGTTTTTTACATATCTTTTTTCAATTTTTCTATAATGCTACTGTATTTTTCATTTAAATTTCTCCTTTGTTCTTTCATCAGCATTTATTATTCTTCTAAAGTGTCTGCTAAATATAATTCAAGTAAACAATCTCCAACATAATAACTTTCAGCTCCATGTAATGTTCTGTCAATAGTATTATAAGTATTTTTGTATGTTACAAAATTATCTACTTCTATTCTCCATAAGTTCCTATTTCCTTTTTCTTTAGATTGGCAATTTCAGTTTGTTGTGTTTTAATTTTAGATTGTTGTTCAATTAATACACCTACTAATTCATCTCTTATTTTTTGTTCATTTTCAGATATAATTTCTTTATTTTCCTCAATCTGTTCCTCTAAGTCTGCTTCTTTTATTGTAATGTCAATTTCACCTTTTAAGTAACCTCTAACTGTATTTCTAACAGTTTTATCACAAATCAAAGAACCATTTACTTGTAAATATTCAACACATTTATCTACATCTTCTTCTGTTGGTCTTACTTCTTGTCCATTAATAATCAATATGGTAGATTTTAAATAATCTGCTTTTATAAAAGGCTTTTTAATTGAAGCCTTCTTTATCATAACCATCCTCATCAAATACTCTTTTTTCCTCCATACTTTAAATCACCAAAATTATAATATTACAATTTTATTTTAGCATACTAATATTTTTTTGCAACGAATTTACAGAAAAAAAACATTTTATTTTCATAAAATGAACCTCTTCTCTTTGAAACTTAATTTTTTAATTTCTAACATTTTCACAAAAAACCTCCAAATATAAAATAAAAACACTACAGGACCTGAAAACAAGAAGCTCACGCTTCTTGTCTTTTCATATAAATAACCTTAATTAAATTCATAGAAGAAAACTTCTTTTGTAACTCAACAATAACTATAGGAAGCAATGAAATACCAACAGTAATAAGCCACTGTATCTGAGTTAATGGTACCAACTTAAATATATTAGCCAATGTTGGAACAAACACAACAATAGTTTGAACTATAGCACCTAATACAAAACTGCCTATCAAATACTTATTTTCAAACAATCCAACTTTAAATATAGACTGTTCACTTTTTATATTAAAGCTGTGAACAAGTTCTAATAAACCTAGAGAAACAAAGGACATTGTTCTTGCAACTTCTAATCCATAATATTTATTACCTATTCCAAATGCAACAAGCGTTAAAACTCCAAGCATAATACCTTCAACAACAATTTTATTCCATAATCCATCTGCAAAAATTCCCTTTTTATTATCTACTGGTGGTCTTTTCATAATATCATTCTCAGGTGGTTCAAGGCCTATAGCAATTGCTGGCAATGAATCCGTTACCAAATTTATCCACAACAATTGAATTGCTAACAATGGTGATTTTAATCCAAGTACAAGTCCCATAAAAACAGTTACAATCTCACCTATATTTGTTGCAATCAAAAAATGAATTGCTTTTTTGATATTATCATATATATTTCTACCTTGTTTTACTGCTTTAACAATTGTTACAAAATTATCATCCGCCAATATCATATCAGATGCATTTTTGGCAACATCTGTACCATTTTTTCCCATAGCAATTCCTATATCCGCACATTTTAATGCTGGACTGTCGTTTACACCATCACCTGTCATAGCAACTACATTTCCAGCACTTTGCCAAGCTTTTACTATTTTAACTTTATGTTCTGGTGTAACTCTTGCAAATACTGAATAATTTTTTATGTCTTTTACTAATTGTGATTGCGAAATTTGGTCAAGCTCTTTTCCTGTTATTGCTTTATCATGTGGTTCTAAAATATTTAGTTCTTTAGCAATTGCTTTTGCTGTTGCAATATGGTCACCTGTTATCATTACAGTTTTTATTCCAGCTTTTTTACAAGTTCTTACTGCTTCTTTTACACCTTCTCTTGGAGGATCTATCATCCCTATTAATCCAACAAAATTTAGTCCATTTTCCAACGAGTTCATTTCCGTACTCCTTGGTAAACTATCAATTTCTTTATAAGCCACAGCAATCACTCTTAAAGCTCTTTCTGCCATTTGTTGATTCTCCATTTCAATTTTGCGTCTTTCCATACTCATTAGATTACACTTATTAAGTAATATATCTGGAGCACCTTTGGTTATAACAATGTATTTTCCTTTGTTTTTATGTATTGTTGTCATCATTTTACGATTTGAATCAAAAGGAATTTCCGAAACTCTAGGCATTTCTCTATACAAATTATTTTTATCCAAATTATATTTCAATCCATTTTGCACTAGTGCAATTTCAGTAGGCTCACCATTTACTTTTACTTGTCCATTTTGTTTGATAATATTGCTATCTGTACACATTGTAGCCAGTTTACTTGCAAACACAGTATCTCTAGCTTTTATTTCTACAACTGTCATTTTATTTTGAGTTAAAGTTCCAGTTTTATCTGAACAAATAACATTACTACATCCCAAAGTTTCTACTGCTGGCAATTTTCTTATTATGCTATTATTTTTTGCCATTTTGCTTACACCTATTGATAGCATAATTGTTACAATTGCTGGTAATCCCTCTGGAATTGCTGCAACAGCTAATCCTACTGATGTCATAAACATTTCTACTGGGTCTATATGTTTTATCATTCCTATAAAAAATATAAGTGCACATATTGCCAAACACACTATCCCCAATGTTTTTCCCACTTGTGCTAATTTTTTTTGTATCGGTGTTTCTGGTGTTTCGTCTTGCATAATCATATTTGCAATTTTTCCTACTTTAGTATTCATTCCAGTTTCTGTTACTACTGCTTTTCCGTGTCCATTTACAACTATACTCGCCATGAATGCCATATTTAACATGTCCCCCAATGGAACATCATTTTGTGCTACTACATCTGCATTTTTCAGAACTGGCTCCGTTTCTCCTGTCAAACTTGATTCTTCTATTTTCAAATTATGGCTTTCTAATAATCTGCAATCTGCTGGCACATATATTCCCGCTTCTAATTCAACTATATCTCCTGGAACTAAATCTTCTGCATTAATTTCTTGAATTCTACCATCTCTTATTACTTTTGCTTTAGGTGGTGTCATTTGTTTTAATGCTTCTATTGATTTTTCTGCTTTTGCTTCTTGTATAACCCCCATAAGTGCATTAAATACTACAATTGCAATAATTATTATTGAATCAACATAGTCATTTTCTCCTTGAAAGTATGATGTAATAGCTGATAAAATTGATGCTATTATCAGAATTATAATCATAAAGTCATTAAATTGCTTTATAAATTTTACAAACAATGTTTCTTTCTTTTTTTCTTCTAATTTATTGCTCCCATATTTTTGTTTTCTAATTTGTACTTCTCTTTGGTTTAAACCAATTCCTTGCTTTGTCCTTAGTTTTTGTATAACATCTTCTTTTCTTAAAGTTTCCCACATAATTTTCCTCCTCATTTACTATCTAGTTAAATATTATGTGGCTTGTCTTTATTTTATTACTCAAAATCCTCAATAACTTGATTTAATTCTTCTTTTCCATATATTTCTAGTCCATCTTGCATATTTATTAAATCTGTTTCTGTAAGATATTCGCTTGAGATATTAGTTTTTTCATATAATGTTTCTGTTCCATCATTATTTACAGTATATACAACAATTTTTCCATCTTCTACTTTTAGTTTAAAATGTTCTCCGCATACATCATCAAATTCTTTATACAATGTTACTTTTCCTTTTTCAAACCCTATTACTTTCCATTCTGGATATTTTGCTTGTACCTCTTCTTTTGTTAAATTTACTAATTCTCGTGGTAATTCTACATATTCATTTATTGTATGGTCACATTTACTGTAATATTTTTTTAGTATTAGTTCCGCATTTGCAGATACTTTTTCTTCTGTTGATGATACTGCTGTTGTGTTTTGCTGTGCTTGCTCTTCTTTGTATTCTTCTGTGCATTCATCTTCTATTTTTTCTGAAATATAAGTATTTTTTTCTGGTATTGCTTCGCTTTTTTCATTTTTCCTTACTGTAAAATATGTTACAGTTCCTGCACATATTGCTATTATTATACTTATAATTATTATTTTTCCTGTGTTTTTCATTTTAAGTTTCATTCCTTTCTCAAGGCACGAACTAAGTTGAAAAAGAATTAAATTTGATATAGCTAAAATTGTAATTATTTTTCAACCTATTACAACCTTTTGTTTTTCTTATTATTACCAAGGTTGTAATTTTTATACAAAATTTAACTCATATCATAAAATCTTTTTATCCTAACCTTATTTCCATCTGTTATAATCATTATTTCTCCAGAAACATCTGTCCTGTAAATCTTAGTTCCCTGTTCTCTCAAACGCTCTACTGTTTTATCCGAAGGATGTCCAAACTTATTATCTTTACCAACTCCAATAACTGCATATTGTGGGCAAACAGAATTTATAAACTCTTTTATAGAAGAAGATTTAGAGCCATGATGAGCCACTTTCAAAACATCAGATTTTAATATACTATTTTTGTCAGCATATTTTAAAAGAATTGATTTTTCTGCAATTTCTTCAATATCCCCTGTAAACAACATTGAAAAACCTTTATATATTAATTTACACACTAACGAATTATTATTTATTGCATTATCAGAAATCATATTTGAACTTAAAGGCCATAATACATAAAAATATAAACTATCCTCAATTTGAATTTTATTTCCAGCTTCTACAATATGCACATTAATATTTTTATCACTTACAATCCTTTGGAATTCCTCATAATTCTCACAAACTCCATATTGTTTTCCTATTATTACTCTTTCAACTTTCATTTCTTTTAGTACATTCAACAATCCGACCGAATATGATCTTGATCAAAATGACTAATTATCATATAATCTATTTTTTTTATTTTTCTGTCCAATAAATATGGTATCAATATATTTTTACCAACATCATATGAACTACTTCCCCCACCATCAATAAGAATTTTTTTATTATTTGGTGTAATTATTAATGTACTATCACCTTGTGCTACATCTATAAAATAAATTTTTAAATTATTGGGAATTTTATAAATTGAATAAACTATAATGGTAAAAATCATTGCTATAATTTTTATTTTTTTCAAATAAGGTCTTACATTATATCTCAACAAATACAATGTATTTTTAATTCTTGTTTGTGTTGTATTACAATGTTTATGATTAAAAATTTTATATAAATATCCTAAAATGCAGATTGTAAAATAATATAATATAACTTGATAAACCTCTGGTGTTACAATTTTATAATTTGCTATATTAATTTTCGAAATTATTATTATTCCATATAATGGAATCTCTATTATTTTAGCAAATGCAATACTTACTCTTATTGAAATTATAGATATTAAAATTTGAATAAAACCACCAATTACTATTATTCCAATTAAACAACTAAGTAATAAGTTGGTTATTAAAAAGCCCAATCCCACACTATTAAAATATAGTGCCATTATTGGTGATATAATAATTTGGGCTGAAATCGATACTGATATTATTGAAATAATTTTTTCACATTTTTTTTGAATTTTTAGATAAATATATTTCCATTTTCTATTTTTTATTTTAAAATTTTTTATTATTTTTTCTACAATTGGCTGAAAATATATTATTCCTAATGTACCACCATAAGTTAGTAAAAAACTAATACTTATTAAATTATATGGATTATCTATTAATATTATAAATGCTGATATTGCTATATTATTCAATGTATCACTTTTTCTACATAATACAAATGCCATGCATGTTAGAATTCCCATAATTCCTGCTCTTGCAACTGATATACTAAAACCTGTAATAGCCATATAAATAACTAAAATTATACTTGCAATAATTTTGCTTCTTCGTTTGCCAAATACTTTTTTAGTTGAACTTGTTATTAATAATATGATATATGATATGTGTAAACCTGATACAGCTAAAACATGAGAAATATTACTATTTGCGAAATCTTTTTTTATATCATCATCAATCTCTGTTGTGTCTCCTAACATTATCCCTAAAATTATTTTTGACATTTTTTTGTTATATGTTTTTTCTATATTATTTTTTACTTTTAAAAATGTATTATTAGAAATTTGCATTATCAAATTTGCCTTATTTTTTTCTAATATTTCAATTTTTTTAGTCTTTACAGTTCCATATATTTTTTGTGTTTTTAAGTATTGTTTATAATTAAAACCTTTGTAATTTCGTGCACTATCTGGTTCTTTAAATTCTCCAATTAGAATTATTTTATCTCCATATTCTAATTGATTTTTTTTAGATACATTAATATATAAATTTGTGTGTTTATACTTTTCATCAATAACTTTTACTTTGTATCTATCGTAATAGTCTTTGGCTTGTCTATTACTTACTACTATCGCCTTGATATTTAGCTCTTTATTTTCACTATATAAATTTTCATATTTGTTTTCTAAAATTTTGATTATTGTATTTGATATAAAAGATGAAATAATAATTGTTATAATAATATTGATTTTTAAAATTATTTTGATATATCTAAAATATCTTTTGATTGCTAAAATTCTAAACTTTCTTTTTTTATATGGTAATTTGATTATACTATATATTAATATTAGGAAAAAATAAAATGGGAGTATACTTATTTCAAAGTATATCCCCCATAGTATACCTATAATATAAAAAATTACTATTATAAAAAATAATATATAA
>CAKPKI010000004.1 GCA_934167135.1 uncultured Clostridia bacterium | reverse complement strand
CTACATGTCCTGGCGTGTCTATTAGATTAAATGTATATTCTTTTCCATCTTTAGCTTGATATTTCATTCTTACTGCTTGTGATTTTATTGTTATACCTCTTTCTTTTTCTATATCCATGTTGTCAAGTACTTGTTCTTCCATCTCTCTTTGTGATAGTACTCCAGTTTTTTCTATTAATCTATCTGCTAATGTTGATTTTCCATGGTCTATATGTGCAATTATACTAAAATTTCTTATATTTTGTTGATCCATATTTTCTCTCGCTTTCAATCATATTTCTTGGCTATTTTATTATATCATGTTTCTTCTTTTTTTTCATCATTTTTTATGAAATTTTTAAAATTTTCTATATAATGGTTTTGATAAAATTTTAAAAAGAAATTCTTGAAATATAAGCTTTGAATGAGGTGGCGAATGTGTATGAAAAGATTTTAGAATAAATAAGAAAAAAACTGAATAGAATTTAATTTTCCATCCAGCTTTTATTATTTTATTCAACTACTTGAACAGGTAAATATTTTACTCCCCATGCCATTGCCTCTGCATGTGAATTCATGTATATATCTATTCTATTTCCTTGGATTGCTCCACCTCTATCTTCTACAGTATATTCTTTTCCATTTATATTCAACTTTGTTCCAAAAGCAAATTGTCCAGAGGCAGCTACTGTTTGCCCTGCTACTGCATGTGTTCCTGAAGCTGTTCTTCCTGTTACTTTTCCACAACATTTGGCACATGAACAATACGCTGTAACTTTAAATATTTTTGTTGGCCCTGTTGCTGTTTTAGCACTTGTTGTGGCTGTATTTGTACTTGTGTTTGTATTTGCTATTGTACTACCAGATCTTGATGTTATGTTTCTTTGAACTTGAACTATTTTATTTACAGGTTCTTTTACTACTGTTTCTGATAATTTTATTTTTTCTATTTCTTCTTCATTCTGATACTTAACTTTGTATGTTATTTCTCTAATTCCATCTTCTCCTTGTTGTATTACTTTGTTTTTTGTATCTTCTGAACCTTGTGATGCGTCTTTTGTAATTGTTTCATATGGGATTGTTTCTTGCTCTACTACTATTTTTTCGATTATTGGTGAATAACTTTTTAATATTTCATCTAATGATGTTTCTATACCACTTTCTGATAATTTTGCGACCTGTACTTCTTGTTCTGATTTATTTGTAATTATTATTTTATTAGTGTCTGTTATATCATCATCTAGACTTGGTGTTACTCTTTCATCATCTTCTACAACTATATTGTTGTCTTCTAGTATTTCTTCAACATTTGTTTTTGTTGTAACAACAGTCATTGTATATCCATTAGACATTGTTATTTGAACACTTCTAATGTCTATTTCCGTAGCCATTACACCAACTCCAAATATTAATATAAATATTAAACTTATACCAATTATCTTCATAATAGAGATAGAGGCTTCATTTTTTTTATCCATAAAAATCATTTTCCTCCTTTTGACGACATTCTTATTATACACATTTTATATTATTTTGTCAAATTTTTTGTTTTTGTGTTTCCATCTTCCGTAAGTCTTGGTAAATCTTGGTCTTATATATTATATGTTGCTTGTACTAAAAAAATTCATAAAAATTTTACAATTATTAAATTTTGTAATAAGCCGAGGAATGTAATAAAAAGCTTATATTTAAGTATTTTTTATTGTAAAAAAAATTTTTATATGTTACTATATACATATACTAATGCAAAGGAGGTATTTCTATGTGGATAGCAGTTTTAGTAATCATTGTAATATTATTATTAGTTTGTATTATATCTATATATAATCGTTTAGTATCATCAAAACTTAAAGTTGATAATGCTTGGAGTCAAATTGATGTTGTATTACAAAGAAGATTTGATTTAATTCCAAATTTAGTTGAAACAGTAAAAGGGTATATGAGACATGAATCTGAAACTTTCGAAAAAATATCAGCATTAAGAACTTCATGGTCAAATTCTTCAACTGTTGCAGAAAAAGCTAAATTAGATAATGAACTTTCTAGCACTTTAAAAACAATCATGGCAGTTTCTGAAAGTTATCCTGATTTAAAGGCAAACACAAATTTCTTAGAATTATCTAATGAACTTAGCAACACAGAAGATAAAATAACTTTTTCAAGGCAATTTTATAATGACACTGTTACAAAATACAACACTCAATTAGAACTTTTCCCTTCAAATATTGTTGCTGGAATGTTCAATTTTAAACCAAGAGAATTATTTGTAATAGAAAATAATGAAGCAAAAAATAATATTAAAATAGATTTTAATAAATAACTTATCCAAGTTTGGTTTGTGTAATACACTCCAAACTTTTTTGTGTCTTTTTGCAAATATTTGTCATATCTTAGTACAGGAGGATATGAATATGATTATTAGATGTATTTTATTAGCATTATCTGCCAGTATAGATGCCTTAGGACTTGGAATTACATATGGCATAAAAAAGACAAAACTTTCTAAGTTAGGTAATCTTATAATTTTTATTACACTATTTGTTTTATCTGGACTTTCTGTATTTATTGGACATTATATTTCTTTTCTATTTTCTCCTATTGTTTCTACTTTACTAGGAGCTTCGCTTTTAATATTACTAGGGATTTATAATATCTTTAAACCTAAAAATAATAAAACTACTAATTTTGATACAGATGGTTCTAATTATATTGATGCCAAAGAAGCATTTGTTTTAGGTCTAGCAGTTGCAGTTGATGCTTCTTGCGTTAGTTTAGGTTCTGGAATGATTGGAGTTGGAAGTTTATTTTTGCCACTTTTAATGGCTATTTTCCACACTTTCTTCGTTAATTGTGGAAATCTTGTTGCTTCTAATATTGCTAAACGATTTACAATTTCATCAAAATTGCTTTCGAACCTTTCTGGAATAATATTAATTTTTATAGGTTTTTTTAGATTATTATCTTAGATAGGAGGTTAGTATGTTATTTAATTGTATTTTATTAGCACTATCTGTTAGTATAGATTCTTTAAGTATTGGAATTAGTTATGGAATAAAAAAGACAAAAATTAGATATATAAGTAATAGTATTCTTTTTGCTATATCTTTTTGTATTACTTGTGGTTCTATATTTTTAGGACATTATGTTTCTGCTCTATTTTCTCCTACTTTTTCAACTATGCTAGGCTCTTCTTTTTTGATTATATTAGGAATTTATAATATTTACCAAACTATAACTAAACCTCCAACTGATTATGATATAGATCATTCTAATAATATTGACTCGAAAGAAGCTATTTTCCTTGGTTTAGCTTTGTCTACAGATTCAGCTTGTGTTGGTATAGGTTCTGGAATTATTGGAATTAATGATATTTTTTTACCTTTTTTGGTTGCCACTTTTCAACTTATTTTTCTTAATTGTGGAAATTGGGTTGCTAATATTATTATTAAACATATTAATGTTTCTGAATGTGCTATTTCTGTTTTTTCTAGTATTATTTTGATTTTGGTTGGTGTTTTTAGAGCTATATAAAAGAAATAAGAATTTCTACATAGAAATTCTTATTTCTTTTTAATATTTTATACTAATTTGAGTTTTGCTCCACATCACTGCTTCGCTTCTCTTTGTTATAGCCATTCTTTACCATAGTATATACAATCTAATTCTTCTTGCATTAAGACAAATATAAATATATCTATAACAAATATCGTAATAATTGCTAATAGTTTGACAACTTTACTATCCCTACTTTTCAATATATTTTTTATAATTTTTATAGTTCCTATAGTAACTATTATTACCATCGAAAAAGGCAATAGTACATATAATAATATTTCTAAAAACCAAATAATTATATCTATCATAAACATCTCCCCTATTTCAATTCCACATTCAAGAATATTTTCTTCATCAGTTAAGGTTATTCTACCATACCTTTACCATATAATTTTTTAAATACTTCTCCGAAATACTTATTAATACTTTCAAATTGTTTATCCTCAAAAAAATATTAATCTTATTAATGTAACTATAGCAATTATCTCAATAATTACTATTAATAGCTTTACAACTTTACTATCCCTACTTTTCTCTATATATTTTATAGTTCCTATAATAATAGTTATTATCATTGAAATAGGCAGTAATATCAAAAATAATGTCAATGTCCAGTTAATAATATAATATTTAGGTTCTGGCTTATCTATTCCATATAATAATCCGGTTGTTAGTGCATATATCTTATTAGTACATCCGACAAAATAAGAACATATTATTATAAAAAATCCAATAATTTTTTTCATATTTTATCATTCCTTTTTTTACTTCTAATTCTACTTTTTCACTATTTATTTTTTTAAAAAGATTTTCATATTGTCCATTAATTTTTTTTCCTAAAATTTCCAAATATTTTGTTAAATAATCGTTCAAACCAACTTACTTTTTTATATTCAACCAATTGATTATTTTTATCATCATTTTCTAAATTTGTAATATTCTTTTTTTTGGGAAAAATATTTTCATACATATATTGTTCATTATTTACATCAACTTTTATTTTATTTAAATAATTCATATTTATATATGTTAAAATAGCAATAGTATCTACATTGAGTTGTTCCATATCCATGTTCTCTTTACTGCATAAATTTATACTGTACTCATAGTCCTTATTTTCTGAAATATAATTTATAAAATTTTTTGGTATCCTTTCCAAATTTTCAAAATCCATTTGTTTTAGCAAGTATTCAACTTCCGCTAATCTTTTACCTATTTCCTTCATCTTTACCTCCTATCGTTGCAAAATTATTTTGTAACGAATTTACTATACTTGAAACATCTACAATTCCATTATTTAACCTTACAGGATCATTTTTAAGAGCTTTTTGATGTTGCGCATCAATATACGCGGAATTAATAGGAACTGATTTTTTATTTTTCACATAATTAATAGTACTTTGGGCTACATTATTTAATATAGGATTTTTTGATTCCAAAAATTTTCCCATACATAATTCTATTTGTTTTAAGTTTGGGCATTTTATTTCTTGTAACATTTCTTTATAATATTCAATGAAAAACTTATAACAACTATTTATATATTCATTACCAAATCTTACTCTCAATTGCTCCAAAATTTGTGAATATTTTAATAATTGATGTGTGCTCTCATAAAAATATTTACTATATACTTCGTCCAAATTTTTTTCTGTTAAATAATATTTACTTCTTGTTTCCTCAAAAGTTGCAAGGTCTACATTTTCAAGATCTCGCAAATATAGAGCGTTAGCATGGGGAACCTCTACAAAATTTTCAAGCAAATTGTTAATTTGCTTGGTTGAATACATATTACTGTTTATTTTTTCAATAAGTACTTGAAGTGGTACATTATTTAAAATGTAATTACTAATAGTTCTTCCTCCATCTGTCATTGTAATCCTATCTTCAAATAATATACTTGCATCAAGTTCTCCATCCGAATTAACTATGTGTTTTAAATGATGATATTTATTTAGTATTTGTGGATTTTTCTTAACCGCTTTACACAGATAGTACATATCGTAATCCATTGTTCTATATTTTTTTTTATCTGACGGATTTTCTTTTACAGAAAAAGCTCTTCTACAATTTACAGCCTTAGCGTTTTTATCGCACATTCTTGATAAATTTAATGCTTCATCGTTTCTTCCCATAAATTTCGTGATAAATGTTCTCAATTTAATCCAACCAGTTTGGTCAGCATCAATTTCTATTTCATCACTGTCATGATTTCCTTCAAAATTGTTTGGATCTTTTGGTCCATAGAATTTTGAATTGTAATCATCATACACATCTCTTAATAGACTATGTATTTCATAAGGAACCGCATTAATATTAAATTTCTGATTTGCAACATTATTGTTTTGCACTTGATGAGTTAACTCATGGAATTGCACAAATAATAAAAACATAAGATCCTTTTCATTAAATGTTCTTGAACTATTTAACGATTTATTAGAATCTAACTGTATATCTTTAAATCTATCTCTTTCGAATACTGTATATTTATATTTTCCTTTACTATGTGCCCAATAAACTTTGTCATTTTTATTTTGCTTTGGATCATATTTAGCCAAAAAACTTCTTACATCTTCCACACCATTTCCATAACAACTAGGCAAAAATGTTAATATTGAGGAAATTAACTGTGATGAACTTTTCATTTTTTGTCTATTTTCCATTACATATTTCATGAAGTTTTCATACATTTCCTTAAATTCTGGATTTTTAAAATCTTTTTTATTGTCAAAATATGTACTTAATAATTTAATTTCTTCATTACTTACAGATTGATTTTGTCCTATTTTATTCATAATAAATTTTATATATTTGTAATTAGAATCCATATGATCTTTTATAGAATTTTTTCCTGTAATTTTTTCAAGTGTTTTTTCATCCAAATACTCAAAAACCACATTAGTGTTTAATTCTAAATAAACTTTGTTTTTTTCATGAACTATTGCATTTTGCCTTACTACTTTTTTTATGTAATCAAAATAATTTTTAAATTCCTCAGTATTTACATAACTTTTATCTTCATGTATTCTCTGAGCTACATAGTGATCAACAGATTCCTTCAAAGCTAAAAAATACGCATTTGCTTCATCACCATATTTTTTTAGATATTCTATTCTTATTTCATCTAAATATATTGGATTACTTAGAATTTTGCTATATAGATTTAAGTTTGCATTTTGCATATATTTTATATACGACTCATTAATCATAAAATTACTCCCTTTCATATTTTTTATCTTCAGTATCCTAATATGTGTAATAAAAAATCTTTCTGCTTATTCTTCAATCTTTAATGTTTTTCAATTACTTTAGTATTTATTACAGCATGCTATTATATCTAGCTTTGGCTAATAAATAAAGTGGTACTATTATTATGCAAAGTATTAGTATTATCATAAGTACCATTAATATTTTTGTTTTTTTACCATCTTTACTCTTTACTAAATATACTATTATTCCTGTAATGACTACTATTAATGCCGTTACTGGATTAATTAATATTTTCTTTATTAGCTCAAATATTTTTTCGACAAAAGAAGGTTCTTCTGGTTTATATGGTCCATATAATGGGGTTAGTGCATATATCTTATTAGCACATCCGACAAAATAAGAACATATTATTATAAAAAATCCAATAATTTTTTTCATAAACTTTCTCATAAGTTCCCCCTTTTATGTTTCGCAAATCATCTTATATGTACATTTATTTTGACAATTATTTTCAAAATCCCATGTATGGAAAGCACCGCCTCTGCAATATTCCCACTCTCTGCAATTTTGACATTCATCACATTTGGTTCGGTCTTTACTTCTGAACTCTTTATATTTATTTTCCCAAACATACCTAAAATTATCTTTTTTTATATTCCCTTGAATAAACTTAGGTAGTCTTGGAACATTAGGGCAAACAAATAAATCTCCATTATACAAAATACTTGCAACACTTATTCCTGTTCTACAATAAAAAAATTGTGGTCTTACTTCTTTTTCATATTCCATTCCTAAAAATCCTGGACATCCATATTGTATATTAATTTTCTTATTTTTCTTATTGGCTTTTATAAAATCTAATATTTGTTTTATTTCCTGTCCATTTAACAACAAGTTCTGATTTTCATTTGCTCTTCCTATAGGGTCCATAGAAACTAATCTCCAAGAATCTATACCTAGTTTTAACATTATATTATAAAGTTGTTCAATTTGATTAATATTGTCTTTATGAAATACAGTTGTAACTTGAATTATTTTTAAAAAATTAGCTTTTTTAAGCTTTCTTATGTTATCAATTATCATATTATATGAATTAGGTATTCCCCTAAATTTATTATGAGTTTCTTCTAATCCATCAATACTTACAGAAATACTTTCCATATTAGCATTTTTTAATTTTTCTATATTCTCATCAGTTAACAACATACCATTTGAAGTCATTCCCCATCTAAATCCAAGCTCATTTGTTGCATATTCCATAACCTCACATAAATCTTTTCTCATCAATGGTTCTCCACCAGTTACATTTATCCATATTTTAGTAGCATCCATGTCCTGTGAAATTTGTTTAAAAGCTTTTTTTATCTCATCTGTTGTTAGTTCTCCTTCATATTTTCTTTTTTCAGCACTACTCCCACAATGTTTACATTTTGCATTACATGTTAATGTACACTCCCAAAACAAATCAATAAGCTTATGTTCTTTTAATTGCCTTTCTTTATAATTTTTATAAATTTCCATTTCTCCTAGTTTATATATTTCTTTTAACATTTTTCTCCCCTATTTCAACTTCATAGAAAGCAATTTAGAAATACCTTTTTCCTCCATAGTAACACCATAAACAGTATCAGCAGATTCCATAGTACCCTTTCTATGAGTAATAACCAAAAATTGTGTATCTTTAGCAAACTTCTTTAAATACTCTGCATATCTGTAAACATTAACATCATCAAGAGCAGCCTCAATTTCGTCAAGTACACAGAAAGGTGCAGGATTGATTTTAAGAATTGCAAACAATAATGCAATTGCAGTAAAGGCCTTTTCCCCTCCAGAAAGTAAAGTCATATTTTGCAGTTTCTTTCCAGGTGGTTGAACTGTAATATCAATTCCACATTCAAGAATATTTTCTTCATCAGTTAAGGTTATTTCTGCCATACCCCCACCAAATAATTCCTTAAATACTTCTCCGAAATTCTTATTAATAATTTCAAATTTTTCTTTAAATTGTTTTTTCATTGTTTCAGTCATATCTAGAATTACACTTCTTAATTTTGCCATCGTGTCATCTAAATCAAGTCTTTGCTCACACATAAAATCATACCTATCTTTTAAATTTTTGTATTCTTCTATTGAGTCCACATTCACACTTCCGAGTTCTTTTATATCTGTTCTTAATACGCTCACTCTTCTTTGTGTTAATGCTACATTTTCAGGTTGAGGATAATTTCCAGCATTATTAGGTGTAAGTTCATATTCTTCCCACATTTTATTAATAATATCTGTAATATCTTCTTCTGTTTTTGTTTTTTTAACTTCAAGCTTTGTTATTTGTGCTTTCAAGCCCTCAATTGTTTTAAATTGCTCTGTCTGTTCATCTTCCTTTTTAGTTAACTTCTCATTTTTTTCTATTCTTTCTTGTTTTAATTTATCAATTGTATTTCCACTATTAGAAACTTTTGCTTTTATATTTTCTATTGTCTTTCTTGTATTTTCTATTTCTATTTTTAATACAGAATTTTCTTTATCAGCATTTTCTATTTGCATTTCTTTATTCTCTTTATTCTTAGTATGTGTTTCAATTTCCTTCTGTATCATTTCTGTTATTTCCTGAATTGAAACTTCACTTTCATTAAATGAAGATACTGATATTTTTAAATTTGTAATATCAAAGTTCAAATCATCAATATATTTTTGACTATCTTTATTAGCATTAGAAAATTCATCAATAATTTTTTGATATTCCTCATTTTCCTTACTCATGTCATTTATTTTATTTTCATTTACTTCTTTGCTTGCTATTGTTTCTTTTATATTCTCTTCTGTTTTTATATTTTCTTGTTTAAACTTTTCAATTCTGTTTTTAATTTGTTCTATATTCTCATCAATTGATATTACTCTTTGCTTTTCTGTTGCATATGTTATATCTGTTTCTTGTAATTGTTTTTCTATTGCTTGCATTTCCTCAATAATATCTTCTGATGAATTTATATATTCTTCTTTTTCTTTTTCTGACTTTTGAATTATTTTTTTCAATTCTTTTAATTCTTTTTCAAGCTCTTCTATCTCTCTACTTCTTCCTAAAATATTTACTGTCTTTTTAGTTACAGAACCTCCTGTAATAGCTCCTGATGGATTTATTACATCTCCTTCTATTGTTATTATTCTAAATGTATATCTATTTTCTTTTGCTAATTTTATTGCATTTTGCATATTATCCACTATAACAGTTCGACCTAATAAATTTAGAATAATTTGTTCATATTTTTTATCAAATTCTACTAAGTCTGATGCAATTCCTATTACACCCACTTTTCCACCATTTATATTTTCTATTTTTCTTCCTTTTACTGCTGTAATTGGTAGAAATGAGGCTCTTCCTAAATTATTTTTTCTTAAATGTTCTACTAGTTTTTTTGCATCTTCTTCTGTTTCTGTAACTATATTTTGCAAGCTTGTCCCTAAACACATTTCTATTGCAGTTTCATATTCGCTTGGTACTGAAATTATATTTGCTAAAACTCCATGTACTCCTTTTCCTAACTCTTTTATTTTTTCACAATCTAACAATAGTGATTTTACACTTTTTATATACCCTTCTTTTTCCTTTTCAGTTTCAACTAAAAAATTATATCTTGATTGTTTCATTCTCATTTCATTTGTTTTATTTGCTATTTCCAAATCAAATTTCTTAATTTTACTATTTATTTCTTGTTTTTTATTACTTACTTCATCTATTGTTTGTAATAATTTATTTCTTTCTACTTCTATATTGTTAAATTCCTTAGCAATATCTTCTCTTTTCATTCTAGTTCTATCAAGTTCTAATATATTATTGTCTATTTCTTGTTGTATTTGTTTTTGCCTCTTTTCAGCATTTTCAATGTTTGCTGTTTGTGTACTTATTTGTGCTTGCAATTCATATCTTTTGTCTGTATTTTCTTCTACTTGCTTTTTTAGATTTTCTATTTCTATTTCTTTACTGCTTAATTTTTCTGTTACTTTTCTTAATTCTTCTTCTTTTTGTTTTAATTCATTTTCAAATTGTTCTTTGTTTTGTTTTAAATTATTTTTCTTAGATTGTTTTTGTTCTATTTCTTGTTTTAGAGTTTCAATTTTTTCTTTTAACTCTACAATTTCATTTTGATATAGTTTTGTATTTTCTATATTATTTGAAATTTTCGTTTCTGCTACATTAATATTAGAATTTAATTTTTCAATTTCTTTTTCACTCTCAAATCCAATATTCTGCATTTCTTCTATTTTTGTAGTTATTTCATCTATACTATCTTTTAATTCTTCTTTTAAAATCTTTATTTTCTCAAGTTTTCCTTCTTCTTGATTTAAAGTTGAATTCATTATTTCTTCATCTTTTATAAATTCTTCTAAAGATTTTCTATATTTTTCTATATTATACAAAAATAGTCCTACTTCAATGTTTTTTAATTCTTCTTTTAAATTTAAATATTTTTTTGCCTTATCAGATTGTTGTTGTAAAGGCTCTAAATTCCCTTCTATTTCTGATAATATATCATTTATTCTTAATAGATTTAATTTTGTTTGTTCAAGTTTTTTCTCTGTTTCTTCTTTTCTTGTTCTATATTTTACAATCCCAGCAGCTTCTTCAAATATATGTCTTCTATCTTCTGACTTATTGCTTAATATCTCATCAATTTTTCCTTGCCCAATAATAGAATATCCATCTCTACCAATTCCTGTATCCATAAATAATTCTACTATATCTTTTAATCTACATGGTGCCTTGTTTATATAATACCCTGTTTCTCCACTTCTGTATATTTTCCTTGTAACAGTAACTTCTGAATATTCTATTGGTAATGTTCCATCTGTATTATCAAATATTAATGAAGCTTCTGCAAACCCCAATGATTTTCTATTTTGTGTTCCAGCGAATATAATATCTTGTGTTTTTGCTCCTCTTAATGATTTCATACTTTGCTCTCCAAGTATCCATCTTATACTATCAGCTATATTACTTTTTCCTGAACCATTTGGACCAATTACACTTGTTATTCCTGGCATAAATTCTAACACTGTTTTATCTGCAAAAGATTTAAATCCTTGCATTTCTAATCTCTTTAAATACATGCTTATCACCCTTTTTTCTTACTTTTTGTATTTTATCCTAAAAAGTAAAAAATAGCAAGTAATCTTGCTATTTTATTTCATGTGTTACATTACCTTTATTTCAGAAGTTTGTGGCATATCAACCTCTATAAAAAACTCAACTCCATTATACTTATTTTCTACTCCATAATCGTTTCCATAATTATTCATAATAGCTCTTACTATAGAAAGACCTATTCCGCTTCCACCATCTTCTCTATTTCTAGCCTCATCAGCTTTGAAAAACCTATTCCAAATACGTAACAAATTTTCTTTCTCTATATTTTCGCCAGTATTAAATACTGTCACTCTTACTTTTTCTTTTTCTGGCATTATTGTATTTGTAATCTTAATACACTTTTCTCCGTCTATTTCTTTTACATGTTTTATTGCATTTGTTAAATAATTTGTTATTATCTGACTCATATAAAAATCATCAGCAAATACATTAATTTCATCTATTGTTTCAAATTCAACTTTTGCTTGTTTTTCATCAAGCATTACTTGAGAAGTTCTTACTATTTCTTTTTCCAATTCAACTAAATTAAACACTCTATTATTAAATTCTCTTTTTTCATATTCAAGTTTTGTTAATTCAATTAGTTGTCTTACCATTTTATCCATTTTATTTGTTTCATCTAATATTACCTCTGCATAAAATTTTCTACTTTCTGAATCTGTATTAACATTTTCTAATAGCCCTTCACTATATCCTTGTATTAAAGCTATAGGTGTTTTTAATTCATGAGAAACATCTGATATAAAACTCTTTCTCATTTCATCTATTTTAGATTTTTTCTCAATATCTCTTTCCAGTTCTATATTTGTATTTCTTAATTGATTAATAGTTTTTTCAAGTTTCTCTGACATTAAATTAATGCTTTCTCCTAGCTCATTAATTTCGTCATCATCATCTGTTACCACATATTTATGACTAAAATCCAAGTTAGCCATTTTTTTGGCTATATTATTCAATTCTGATATTGGACTACTAAAAGTTTTTGATATATATATTATTGCAATTCCTCCAACTACAATTACAATTCCTGCTATTAAATATAAAAATCTATTTGATATTCTTACACTTTCTTGAATTGATGATATTGGGATTCTTATATATACTCCATAATCATTGTCTAATTTTCCAGATAATAATATATAATTTGCACTAGTTTCTGTATCTCTAATATTTCTTATTTCTAATTTATCAGTTTCTTCTAATACTTTATATTCTTGCTGTCTGTTAATTCCCCAAAAGTCTATAATTACCCTTATGTTAGAAAGAAAGTCTTTATTTGATAAATATACTGCACTATCTGACTGGTCTTTTATTATTATATCAAAATTATTTTTTATTGCTATTCTATCTAATTCATCTTTAAAATTTGTGATTTGTTTTTTTTCATTATAATAACCATTTATCATATCATATAAAGATTTTAGTTGATTACTCTTAGTATATTGATAATATTTTTCTAATACAAAACTATTTACTAATATTAAAAACAATATTATTGATAAAACTACTATACACATTGAAAAAAATAGTTTTCCCCTTACTGTTTTTACTTGTTTTGATAGTTTTCCCACTTTTGATTTCCTCACTTCTTTATCTCAAATTTATACCCTATTCCTCTTATTGTTTCTATATATTTTCCTTTTTTTCCTAACTTGTGTCTTATTTTTTTAATATGGCTATCTATAGTCCTAGAGTCCCCATAATAGTCATAATTCCATACATTATTAAGAATTTTATCTCTTGATAATGCTATATTTTCATTATCTAATAAATATTTTAAAAGTTCATATTCTCTTAAACTTAAATCAACTGGTTTTCCATCAACTTTTACAGTTCTTCCTTCTTGGTCTATTGTTATTCCATCATAATCTTTTACTTCTTTTGTATCTCCATATGTTCTTTTTAAAATTGCTTCAACTCTCGCTACTAAAATTTTAGGACTAAATGGTTTTGAAATATATTCATCTACTCCAAGTTCAAAACCAAACAATTCATCTTGTTCTTCTCCTCTTGCAGTTAACATTATTACTGGCAAATTTGATTCTTGCCTTATTTTCCTTAACACTGACCAACCATCAAGCTTTGGCATCATTACATCTAACAATATTAATTTAACTTTATTTCTGTTTTCTTCATATACTTCAATTGCTTTTTCTCCATCTTCTGCTTCTAGTATCTGAAAACCTTTTACAGATAAAAAATCTCTTAATAGTTTTCTCATTCTTGATTCATCATCAACTATAAGAATATATGTTCCATCCATTTGAATTCCTCCATTTGTAGTTTATTTATTTTAATTATATACACTCTATATGTCTTTCTTGTGAAAGTTTAGCTATTTTTTACATACAAAGTTTGTGTATTATATGCTAATCCTACATTTGCATCTTGTAATATTGATACTATTTTATAATTTATTTGTTCTTTGTAATCTAAAAATCTTGCATAATTTGTTTCGTCAATATATGCTATAACTACTATAGAATATCCATTATCAGAAATCTCTTGGAATTTTACACTAATACTTCCATCTTTAATAACTTCTTCTCTTTTATTCAACATTTCTTCTATGCTCTTTCTTACTCTTTCTACTTCATTAAGTGGAGTGTCTAGCTCTATAATAAGTTTAGTATAATATCTTCTTTTTTCCATTTCTCCATAGTTTATAATTGATGCACTTGACATTTCTGAATTAGGAACATGTAATACTGTATTATCTAGTGTTCTTATATTAGTACTTCTAAATTTTATTAATTCTACTGTTCCTTCATAATTATCAACTTTTATGTAGTCTCCAACCTTGAATGGTTTGTCTAAGAATATTGCAATTCCACCAATTAAGCTTTTGGCAGTATCTTGTGCTGCTAATGTAATTACAACTCCACTTATTCCTAATCCTGTTACTAATCCACTTATGTTATATCCTAATTCAGTAAAAATCATAAATGTAGCTAATATATATATTCCTATTTTTGTTGTTCTTAATATTGCATTCATTGTTGTATTATCTATATCTTTATTACTTCTATCTCTTAGTTTAGATACTATTACATTTTTTTCATTTAGACCTTCTGCAAAAGATCTTGCAACAAATAATATCATTGTTATTTTCATTGTTTTTTCTATAATATTTTCTGCTCTAGAACTTATTATTACTATATCTTTTACCATATATAATCCTATATATATTCCTATAAATGTACATATTGTTTTTATTGGTAAATACAATGGATTTTTTTTAACTGACTGCTTTTCGCTTTTATTACTAAATATTTTTATTATTATAGCAGAAATAGCTGAGCTTAATATTCTAAAAATTAATACTATTCCAACGGCTATACCTATTTGTGTAATTATTTCTATATTCATATTCTCCTCCTTCTAAAAAAAACTGTTTTTTAAACAGTTTTTTTATTTCTAGTTCATATAATCTCTTAATTTTTTACTTCTACTAGGATGTCTTAATTTTCTTAGTGCTTTTGCTTCTATTTGACGTATTCTTTCTCTTGTTACATCAAATTCTTTTCCAACTTCTTCTAATGTTCTTGCTTTTCCATCTTCTAATCCAAATCTTAATTTTAAAACTTTTGCTTCTCTTGGTGTTAATGTACTCATTACATCTTCTAATTGTTCTCTCAAAAGTGTATATGAGGCTGCATCATGTGGTGCTGGTGAATCTTCATCTTGTATAAAATCACCTAAATGACTATCATCTTCTTCTCCTATTGGTGTTTCTAATGATACTGGATCTTGTGCTATTTTTTGTATTTCCATTACTTTTTCTACTGGTAATTCCATTTCTTTTGCAATTTCTTCTGGTGTTGGTTCTCTACCTAATTGTTGTAATAAATGTCTTGATGTACGAATTAATCTATTTATTGTTTCTACCATATGAACTGGTATTCTTATTGTTCTTGCTTGATCTGCAATAGCTCTTGTTATTGCTTGTCTTATCCACCATGTTGCATAAGTACTAAATTTAAATCCTTTTGTATAATCAAATTTTTCTACTGCTTTGATTAATCCCATATTTCCTTCTTGTATTAAATCTAAAAATAGCATTCCCCTACCAACATATTTTTTTGCAATACTTACAACTAATCTTAAGTTTGCTTCTGCTAATTCTTGTTTAGCTTCTTCATCATTCTCTAATATTCTTTTTGCAAGTTCAAGCTCTTTTTCATATGAAAGTAATGGTATTTTTCCGATTTCCCTTAAATACATTCTAACAGGGTCATCAACACTTATTCCTTCAAAACTTGTATCTGTAATTTCATCTAGTTTTAATTTTTCCACTTCTTTTAAGTCATCTACATCTGGTTCTTCTTCAAAGTCATCGTTTAAAAGTGAAACCCCCATTTCTTCAAATGCATCAAATACTTTATCTATTTGTTCTGGATTTGTGTTTTCTAACTCTTTTGCAAGCTCACCATAAGTAATTTTTCCAGTTTCTTTTGCTTTTTTTACTATATTTTGAACTCTCTCTATATCAGTTGCAGTTATTTCTTTTTTGCTTTCTGGTCCTTCTTTTTTTAATTTTCTTTCTTTTTTTATTTCTTCTATAAGCTTTTGCTTTTTTTCTTTATTATTTATTTTTACATCCATTTGGTTTTCATCTTTCTTTTTTTCCACGAAAAATTCCCCCTACTTAATTTTTGCAAGTGCGATAATTATATTACTTAATTCTTTCCCTAATTGCACCTTTTTTTCTGTCTCTGTTTCTATTTCTAGTTTTTTTAGTATTTCTTTTTTATTATTTTCTAGTCTTTCTCTTTCATATTTTACTAAAATATCTTCGACAGCTTTATTTATATTTGTAATCTCATAATCTGTTGCCATTATTTTTGTTATATGGCTTTGCGTTTCTTCATCAAAAGTGTCTATAATTTTGTTAATATTAGTATTTTCATTTTCTAATTCTTCATACAATTGTTCTGCAATCTTTTTATTTGTTTCATTTTTGAAATCTTCTGGTTTTATTTTTTCTTTTATTTTATTAAAAATTTCTTTATTATTATCTAATAATATTGCAATTATTGTATTTTCTCTTTTTTCTATGTCTTCACCTATTGTTGCTTGTACTTTTTTTTCTACATGTTTAATTTCTATATTTTTGCTTTGCAGTATTTTATTATCTTTCATTCCTGTATATATAAGTTTGTTTACTTCTGCATATATGGCTTCTTTTGATATATTATATCCTTTTGCTATTTTTTCTATGTATATTTCTCTTTCTATCGTGTTATTAACCTTTGCGAGAATTTCCGCAATTTTATTCAGGAATTTTATTTTGTCTCCTGTATTTTCTAAGTTAAGCGTATTTTTTAAGTTTTTAACTTTAAATTCGACTAATGATATTGCATTATCCATTGCAAGTTTAAATCTGCCTTCTCCATATTTAACAATGTATTCATCTGGGTCTTTTGCACCTTCTATTTGCAATACTCTCATGTCACACCCCATTTTTTGCAATATTTCCATCGACCTTGCAATTGCTGTTTGTCCAGCTCCATCTGCATCAAAACCTAATATTACTTGTTCTGTGCTTTTTCTAAGTAACCATCCTTGTTGTTCAGTTAATGCTGTTCCTAGTGCTCCTACTACATTTGTTATTCCTCTTTGATGTAAAGATATAACATCCATATATCCTTCAACAATTAATAGTTTCTTTTCTGCATATTTTTTTGCAACATTTAGTCCAAATAAATGCCTTCCTTTACTATATACAACATTTTCTGGTGAATTAATGTATTTAGGTTGTGGGTATTTAGGGTCTTTTATCTTAGAATCATCTAATATTCTTCCTCCAAAGGCAATAACTTTTCCTCTTACATCACAAATAGGGAACATTAATCTATCTCTATATCTATCAATATATGTCCCGCTATCTCTTTTATTTACTAATCCTGATTCTAATATTTCTTTTTCTCCAAACCCTTGCGTTTTCAGTGCTTTATATAATTCATCAAATTTTCCCGAAAAACCAATTCTATATGCCTCTAATGTTTCTTTATTCATTTTTCTTTTTTTTACATATTCTTGTCCAATCTTTGCATTAGGCTGATATAGATTTTGATGATAAAAGTTGGCTGAAAACTCATTTACTTTGTATACTTTTGCTTTTAATTCTTCTCTTGCAGTATCTGCTCCATTGTCTAAAGTTGGCAATTGTATATTTGCTCTTTCTGCTAGTTGTTCTAATGATTCTTTAAATGTTATTCCTTCTATTTTCATTAAAAATGTGTAGACATTTCCACCAACTCCACATCCAAAACAATGAAAAATCTGTCTATCTGGTGATACCGAAAATGATGGTGATTTTTCACTATGAAAAGGACATAGTCCAAAATAGTTTCTTCCTTTTCGAGTTAAATGCACATATTGTGATATAATATCTACTACATCATTGTTTTGTCTTACTTCTTCTATTATTTCATCACTATATCGTATCATTTCCCCCACTCCTACACATATTAGTACATAATTATATTATTCGACGAATTTTACATAATTCCCTCTTTTTTTTATGTTTTTTTATAATTATTGTTAATACATAATGATTTATTTTTAATTAATACATAAAACTCCTTGAAATATAAGCTTTTCAAGGAGTTTTGTTAAAATTTTAATCAAAGTCACAAATCAGCAACTAATTATTTTGCAATTTCAAAATCAATCTTTCTAAGCAATTTATTTGCATTAACAACTCTAATTTTTACTTTATCTCCAATTTTATAAACTTTGTGTGATGATTCCCCAATAGCTTCTCTGCGTTCTTCATCATATATATAATATTCATCTCCTAAGTTCTCATATCTTATTAATCCCTCTATTGTATTATCTAGTTCCACAAATATTCCAAAGTTTGTAACTGATGAAACAATTCCTTCATACTCTTCTCCAATTTTATTTTCCATATATTCAGCTTTTTTAATATCTTCCGCTTCTCTTTCTACCTTTGTTGCTGTTCTTTCTCTTTCTGAACAATTTTCAGCTCTCTTTACAGCTCTTTTTTCATATTTTTTTATCCAAAATTCATTTACCATATAATTATCATCTAAATACTTAGAAATTACTCTGTGTATAAATAAATCCGGATATCTTCTTATTGGTGATGTAAAATGACAATAATATTTACTTGCAATACCAAAATGACCTTTATTTTCTGCTTCATATTTTGCGACTCTAAGTGTTCTTAATATAATGTTTGACACTACTTTTTCTGTTTCTTTTCCTTTTACATCTTCTAATATTTTTGCAAATTCATTTGGATAGATAATGTCTTCTTTTGAAATTTTTATTTTATATCCAAAATTATATAATACCTTATTTAATTCTCTTACTTTTTCTAAATCTGGAGCCTCATGATTTCTGTATATAAATGGTGCTTGTAACCAATAAAATTTTTCTGCAACTGTTTCATTTGCAATAAGCATAAATTGCTCTATTATCTCATTTGCAAAATAGGTTTCATATTTACATACATCAATTGCAAATCCATTTTCATCAAGTGTTATTTTACTTTCTGGAATGTCTAGATTTAGATATCCATTTTCTTTTCTTTTTTCCTTTAGAATCGTTGCAAGCTCTGCCATCAAATCAAATTCATTAATGTATTTTTCGTATTTTTTTAGAACCTCTTCATCTGACCTGTCTATAATCTTTTGCACATCTGTATATGACATTCTCTCTGTTACATTTATAACTGATTTATATATATCAGATGAAACTATTTTAGCTTTTGGAGTAATTTCCATAGAACATGACAGTGTATATCTATCTTGACCTACATTTAAGCTACAAATGCCATTTGAAAGTTCTCTAGGAAGCATTGGTATTACTCGTCCTAGCATATAAATACTTGTACCTCTTAAATATGCTTCTTTATCTAATTGCGTTTTTTCTCTTACATAATTGCTTACATCAGCAATATGAACATCTAATTTGTAATTCCCATTTTGCAGTTTTTCTACATGTATGGCATCATCTAAATCTTTTGCATCTTCTCCATCTATTGTAAATATTATATCTTGTCGTAAATCTTTTCTGTTATGCAATTCAACATTATCTATTTGTGTACCAAATACTTTTGCTTCCTCTACAACTTCTTCTGGAAATTTATATGGTAATTCATATTGTTTTATTAAAGATAACATGTCTACTCCAGCTTCATTTACTCCTCCCAACACTTCAATAATTTTACCCTCTGCATTTTTTCCTTTTTTTGGATATTCTAATATCTTTACCAAAACTTTATGGTTATTTCTTGCTTTTCCCCAATTACTTTTTGATATAAATATATCTGTCCCAAAGTTTTTGTCATCTGGCACTACAAAACCAAAATTTCTATTTTTTTGGAAAGTTCCAACTATTGTATCTTTTTCGTGGCGAATTATTTTTATTATTTTTCCTTCTTGTTTTTTCTCTTTATTTCCTTCTTCTATTATTGTAATATCTACAGTATCTCCATTTAATGCATTTAACGAATTTTCCTTTGATATATATATTTCTTCTTCTTGTCCTTCTATTTTTACAAATCCAAAACCTTTTTGATTTTTTTTATATATTCCAATTTTTGTTTCCTTTTTCATAATTACCTCCTATTTAAACATACCAGAAAAATGGACATTCTTGTTGTTCAGCTATGTGCTTCCTTGTTGCCCAGATACACTCGGAACTTTTACCTGTTATAGTGTCCGTCCATGGCGGGTAAACAACAAAAAGAACAGTTAGTTAGAACTGCTCTTTATGCTATGTATATTATTGAAAGTGCTATTGTTATTATTACGAATGCTATACCTAATATAATTGTCCATTTTTTTTGTTTACCTTCTTTGGTTCTACTTTTATTTTTCTCAAAGAAGTTGTTTGTAGATGAACCAGTTATTGTTGATGATAATCCCGCATCATCTTTTGATTGTATCATTGCTAATATTGTTAACATTACACATATTATTAAATCCATTACTGTTAATATTATTTTTACTATTTGCATTTAGTATTCCTCCTAACGGTTTTCTTTACACTTGAATATTTTACCACATAAATCCTAAAAAATCAATGCTAAAGCATTAAAAAGCACAAGTTTTATCATAATTCCTATAAAAAGACTACAATTTGTTCCTTTAATACACCCTTTATTTAAATTTTCAAAACCACTAAATAATTTCTCAATTTCTTCTTTTGTAATATCTTTTTGTTCTTCCAAATACTCTCTAGCAACATATTGAGCCTTAATCATTGCATCATTTTCTAAAAATGCCCTTATTGCATAATATATAAAACTAAAAATTAAAAACAAGTTTGAAAACAACATAATATCAGTTAATTTTTTAGTAACTACTAACAAACATATTATTAAAAAATAAACAAAATAAATATTTGAATATATAAAATTAAAAATCAGCATTTTTCTATCTTGCACAGAATGTAAACATTCATGTGCCATTGTTTGTATTCTTGTAAAGCTTTTGTGTGTATTACCAATAGAAATTTTATCTGATATGGCAATATACAAAGTTGCTTCTGAATCCTTATTTTCTTCTATCTTCGTTGTATTATTTCCAAGTTTTTTTAATATATTTTTACATATTTCTATATTTTCTGGTATTTTTTCTGATATTGTGTTTAATTCCTTATCTAATGCTAATTTTTCCAATTCTTTTTTATTCATACTCATATTAAAATATATTATTACACTAGCTATTATTGCTACTATTATTATAATTAGTTCCATTTTCGTTCCTTTCTTTTTTCACTTTTAATGTTCCTAATTACATTATAAAATCAATTCATTTTACTATTTTAATAAACTTTGTATTGCATCTCCAATTATTTTATTTACATCTGCAATTAATATATTAAATTTCATTTCTGCATCAAAATATTTGCTTGCCTCTTGGTTTTGTATTAGTTCTCCATACAATTCTTGGACATATTTCATTTTATTTTCGTCATCTTTTCCTGTTTGTATTGCAACTATTTGAGTTTCATATCTTGCTTTTTCAAATTCATCTATTTTACTTTTTAATTCAAAATTTAAATTTATCGCTTCTTTTGCCATTTTATATGTGTAATATTCTTCTGATTGCTTTATTTCCTCTGCTAATTTATTCGCTGTATCATATATATTCATTTTTTATTCTCCTTCTATAATAAAATGGCCACATAAGTTGTATGTAGCCTTAATTCTCATCACGCATATGCCTGACGTTTTCTGAATGATAATAAATTTGTAATTTCTTTTTCTGTTCCTTTTGCTTTTTTTGCTTTCTGTGCTTTTTCTTGTTCTATTTGTTTTCTTTGTTTTTCTGCCATTGTTTCACATATTGCTTTTTGATAAATAAAATGTGTATCTTGAGCAATTTGTGCCCAGTTATAATTTTTAACTTTTGCTTTTGCTTTTTTTACAATGTTAGCACATAATTCTGGATTATATAATAACTCTAATATTGAGTCTGCAATTGAGTTTGGATTTCCACAATAAGTTTTCATTCCTGTTTCTCTATGTTCTACAATTTCTCCTAATCCTCCTGCATCTGATACTACAATTGGTCTTTCAGCTAGCATACCTTCTAATGCTACTATTCCAAATGGTTCATATGTACTTGGAAATACTGATATATCAGCAGCTTTATACATTCTTTCTACATCTTTTCCATTCATATATCCAGCAAAATATACTTTATTTGAAATTCCTAAGTAATCTGCTTGTGCTCTTAGTTCATCTATCATACCACCTTTTCCAGCAATTACAAGTTTTGCATCATGATATCCTTCTAAAATTTTAGGCATTGCAGCAATTAAGTTTTGCACACCTTTTTCATATACAAGTCTACCCATAAACAATATTATTTTTTCATTATCCATTGCATATCTTCTTCTGAATGTATAATCTCTATCCATTCCAGAAAATTTATTTAAATTAACTCCATTTGGTACTACACTTATTTTTTCAAATGGCAAACCAAATAGTCTCTGAATTTCACATTTCATAAAATTACTATTAACTATTACTTCTGTTGCTTCATATGTAAGCATCCATTCTGTATCGTTTATATATCTTTGAGTTTCATCATGTATTCCACTGTTTCTTCCAGCTTCTGTTGCATGTATTGTTGCTACTATTGGGATGTTATATGAATTTTTTAGTGCTTTTGCAGCATATGCAACTAACCAATCATGTGCATGAATTACATCAAAATTTCCTTGTTCTGCAATTATTTGGTTTGCTTTTGCTAGCATATTAAAATTCATCTGCATTATCCAATCTATAAAGTTGTTTGGATTTATCATATAATTGTCTATTCTATAAACTTTTACTCCTTTGTCATCTTCAAAATATGGAGTTTCACCATCTCTGTATGTTATTACAGTTACTTCATGACCATCTTTTATTAATCTATGTGATAAGTCATATACTACTCTTGATATTCCGCCTACTACTCTTGGTGGATATTCCCATGTTAGCATCAATATTTTCATTGATATACCCCTTTCTTAAGTTCCATTTTCTTTAGTTTTAGTCTACCTCAGTATATTGTATACAAAATATCTCAAATTGTAAATATATTTTACAAATTTTTTTAATTTTTTGTTATTTTAGGTAAAAAAAATAGAGAACTCTATTATTCTCTATCTCTTCCCTTATTTATATCACTTTGGATACTATTAACTTTCTTATAACCAACATTTTCTTTAAAGTTAGTTTTTTCTGATATTCTCTCTTCTCTTTTTACAGTATTAGCAGAAAAATTTTTCCATTGTATACCATCACTGACAGCTCTAATTTTTTCTACTTCTTTTTCTATACTTTCTAAATTGTTGTTTTCTTTACTGAATCCAAAAATACTTTTGAATACATCAAAGAAATTAATTTTTATTGCTCTATCCATTTTTAACATCCTTTCTTGCTTTTATCCATTCTCTCTAAATAAAAGCATAATATTTCTGGAAACATTGAATTTCCAA
The DNA here is from genome assembly GCA_934167135.1 of uncultured Clostridia bacterium. Classification (GTDB taxonomy): domain Bacteria; phylum Bacillota; class Clostridia; order TANB77; family CAG-508; genus CAG-269. Next base: position 7,118 of record CAKPKI010000004.1, on the reverse strand, counting down.
CATCTCTTTTACAATATACAACTATTATAGCATGTTTCCATAAATAAGTCAAGCCCTTTTTCCACTTTTTTACATAACTTGTACTAGATAATGATTTTAATAAAATTTTCAAAATAACTCCTTGAAATATAAGTTTTGAATGAAATGACGAATGTGCATGGAAAAATTTTAGAAATTCTATGCAGTTTTATGGTAAGAGTTCACGATAGTGGAAAGGACCCATAAAACAAATTAGAATTTATTAAATTTTGTAATAAACCGAGGAATGTAATAAAAAGCTTATATTTCAAGGAGTTATTTGTATTATTTTAAAATAAACCAATAAGCATGTTATTAGTTAATTATATTTTTTTATGAACTCTTCCACAATATTAGCTGACCTTTTGGAAGCCTTTTCTAAATATTGTTCAAATGTAATTTCATTATTTCCATTGGGCTTATCTGATATACCTCTAATTACCACAAATGGAACATTATCTAATTTGCAAACTTGAGCAATAGAAGCTCCTTCCATTTCAATTGCATCTGCATCAAACTTAGTTTTAATTTTATTTTTCATACCAATCTCTGTACAAAAAATATCACCTGATGCAATAGTTCCAATTACTATCTTAAATTCTTTATTTTCAACTTCTTTTATTATTGTTTTCATTTTTTCAATTAAGTTAGTATCACTTTCCAAATATTGACCAACATTACTAATAAAACCTTTTGGATGTCCAAATGCAGTTATATCAAAATCATGTTGGACAAGTTTTTTTCCTATTACTATATCTCCTATATCCAATTTATCACTAGCAGTTGCAGCAGAACCAACATTAATTATTAAATCTACATCGAATTTATCAATTAAAATTTGCGTAGTTCTAGCAGAATTTACTTTTCCTACACCTGATTCCACTAAAATTATTTCTGAATTAGATATTGTTCCTTTTAAGAATTCCAAGTCATATATTTGAATTTCTTCAACAGTGTCCATTTTATTTTCAATTTCAACCATCTCTTCTTTCATTGCAGTAATTATTCCATACCTTTTCATTTATTTACTCCTTTTATAGATTTATTATTTTCTACTATATTTTTTTGTATATAAAAAGACACTAAATAGTGCCTTTTATATATATTATTGTAATTCAATAACTGCTCCAACTTCTTCAAGTTTAGCTTTTAATTCTTCAGCTTCTGCTTTAGAAACATTTTCTTTTAATGTTTTTGGAGCTCCGTCTACCATTTCTTTAGCTTCTTTTAATCCTAATCCTAATGCATTTTTTACAGCTGTGATAACTTTAATTTTTTGATCTCCTGCTGCTGATAATACAACATTAAATGATGTTTTTTCTTCAGCTGCAGCTGCTCCTCCAGCTACTGGTGCAGCAGCTGCTACTGCTGATACTCCAAATTCTTCTTCTATAGCTTTTACTAAATCTGCTAATTCTACAACAGTCATACCTTTAACTGCTTCTATTATTTCTTCATTACTCATTTTTAAATCCTCCTAATTTTATTTTTTCCAGCGATTAAGTTCGCAACACTATATAAATATTTTTACGCATTTTCTTTTTGTGCTTTAACTTCATTAAGAGCAACTGCAAGTTTTGAAATATTTCCAAGCAATGCTCCAGCAAGCATAGATAGCAATGTTTCTCTTGATGGTAATTTTGCTAAAGCTATAATTTCTTCAGCGGTCATAACTTTACCTTCAATTACACCACCTTTGATTTTATAAAAATCATTGTTTTTACTATAATTGTATATTATCTTAGCTGTTTCTAGATAGTCTTCGTTGTTCATAACAACTGCTGTTGGTCCTTCTAGTAAATCTTCTAACCCTTCTATTCCAGCTTCTGATAATGCTCTTCTTGTTATATTATTTTTTATAACTCTATATTCAGAATTAGATTTTCTAAGTTCTGCTCTTAATTCTGTTACATCTGTTACATTAATTCCTCTGTAATCTGTTAAAAGAACTATTTTAGCTTCTTTTATTTTTTCTGCTAATTTTGATACTTCTTCTTTCTTTTGGTTTAAAATCTTTTCACTTGCCATTTATTTTTCACCTCCCAATAATAAAAATCTTTATACCATATCTCGAGGCATAAAGATTTTGTTTTATCTTATACCTCGGTAGGACTTATTTGCCTACTGTCTTTGGCTATAAATATTTATTTTTGATTAATATGAAGTCCAGGTCCCATTGTTGTTGAGATTGATACACCTTTAATGTATTGTCCTTTTGCTGCTGCTGGCTTAGCTTTTATTATAGCATTTATTAATACATCATAATTTTCAGCTAATTTATCTGTTCCAAATGAAACTTTTCCAAATCCAAGGTGAATAATGTTAGTTTTATCTAATCTATATTCTACTTTTCCTGATTTTATTTCATTTATTGCTTTTGTTACATCCATTGTAACAGTACCTGATTTAGGGTTTGGCATTAATCCTTTTGGACCTAATACTCTACCTAATCTACCAACTACACCCATCATATCTGGTGTTGCAACTATTACATCATAGTCAAACCAGTTATCATTTTGTATCTTTGGAATTAATTCTTCTGCTCCAACAAAATCAGCTCCAGCTTTTTCAGCTTCTTCTGCTTTTGGACCTTTAGCAAATACTAATACTCTTTGTGTTTTACCTGTACCATTTGGAAGTACTACTGTACCTCTTACTTGTTGGTCTGCATGCTTTGAATCTACTCCTAATTTAACATGTAATTCAACAGTTTCATCAAATTTTGCTTTTGGCATTTTTTCTATTATATCTAATGCTTCTTTTATTTCATATTCTTTGCTAGAGTCTATTAATTTTGTACTCTCAACATATCTTTTTGATTTTTTCATTTTAATCCTCCTTTGGTTATAACGAGTTATTACTCTCCCACATTTTTATTTTTTACTAATCTATAACAACAACACCCATAGATCTTGCTGTACCTTCTACTATGCTCATAGCAGATTCTAATGATGCAGCATTTAGATCTGGCATTTTTTGTTCAGCTATTGCTTTAACTTGTTCTTTTGTTATTTTTGCAACTTTTTCTCTATTTGGTTTTCCAGAACCTTTTTCTATTTTAACTGCTTTTTTTATTAAAACTGCTACTGGTGGAACCTTTGTTATAAATGAAAAAGTTTTATCTTTGTAAACAGTTATTACAACTGGTATTATAAATCCAGCTTGGTTTGCTGTTCTATCATTAAATTCTTTTACGAATTGCATAATATTTACACCACTACCACCTAAAGCTGGTCCAACTGGTGGAGCTGGAGTTGCCTTTCCTGCTTCAATTTGCAATTTTATTAAATTTGAGATTTCTTTTTCTGCCATCTTAAATTTTCGCCTCCTTTAATCTACTTTTTGTATTTGTGAAAATTCTAATTCTACTGGAGTTTCCCTACCAAACATAGAAATTAAAATTTTTACTTTGTGTTTTTCTTTATTTATTTCTTGTACAGTTCCTATAGAATCTTTAAATGGTCCATTTAATATTTGAACTGAATCATTTATATCGTAATCTACAGTTATTGATGCATCCTCAAATCCCATAGCTCTTATTTCTTCGTCTGTTAATGGAATTGGGTCTGTTCCAGAACCAACAAATCCTGTAACACCTCTAGTATTTCTTACAATATACCATGTTTCCTCAGTTACTATCATTTTTATTAATACATAACCTGGGAATACTTTTTTCAAGTTTGCCTTTCTTTGTCCATCTTTTATTTCTATTTGTTCTTCCATTGGAACTACAATATCAAAAAAATATTCTTCTAATTCTCTATTTTTGACTGTTTTCTCAAGGTCTGTTTTTATTTTATTTTCATATCCTGAATATGTATGTACTACATACCACCTTGGTGACATATCATAATCTTTTTGTGACATTTACTTGACCTCCTTACTGTTCCGGATTAGTTTGTTCTGATTCATTATTTGTATTATCTTCATTTTCAGATGAAGTATTTTCATTTGATTCATCATTATTCTCTGAATCTGAATTTGTATTTTCATCTGTTGAGTTCTCATCAGTATTATTGTCTGTTTCTCCGTTATCAGTATTATCTGTATTATCTGTGTCATTATTTTCAGTATTATATTTTTCATTCACTATACTTTGTAAGCGACTTATGCCATATTTATTTCCTAAATCAAAAACTACATCTAATGCAAATACTATTATAGCAGTTATTAATACTATGACAATTACAGCAGTAGTATTATTTGCTAATTGTTTTGGTGTTGGCCAATTTACTTTTTTTAGTTCTGCTTTAAAGTCTTTAAAAAAATGTTTTTTTGCTTTATTTTCTTTTTTAGCCATTTTATTTCCTCCTTAAAATAGCTCAATACTATTTAGTTTCTTTATGTGTTGTACGTTTTTTGCAGAATTTGCAATATTTAACTAATTCTAGTCTATCTGTATTGTTTCTTTTATTTTTTGATGTCATGTAGTTTCTATTTTTACATTCTGTACACTCTAATATAATATTTTCTCTTGGTCCTTTAGCTGCCATTTTAATACACCTCCGACTTTTTAACCTTACTTTTTTAAACGATGTGAGCATACGCTTTTCTACGTACGCTCACATAGTTTACCACTTTTTTCTTGATATGTCAATGAATTTACTTTACTTTTTTTTATTTTTTTGTACAGAAAATCCGAATTTACCTACTTTTTTTCCTAATGAATAGTATTTACCATTAGAATACGCAATTAAATTACATTTAGATATGTCAAATGCTCCTTTTTCGTCTATATATTTTTCATCTGCATTTATTCCTAAAACTTCTGCAATAAACATATGATGTGTACCCAATTCTTTTATTTCTTTTAATTTACACTCAACAGATACAGGGCTTTCTTTTATCAATGGACATTTTACAAACTTAGCTGGTTCTTTCGTTAAATGCATTTCCTTAAATTTATCAACTTGTGCTCCAGATTTAACGCCACACCAGTCTGTAGCATATGCTAACTTTTCATTAGTTAAATTGATTACAAACTCTCCACTTTCCTTTATAATACTATATGAATGTCTTGATGGTCTAACAGAAATATAAACCATAGCTGGATCTGTATTTATTATACCTGTCCAAGCAACTGTTATTATATTAGATTTTTCCATTGTACCACATGATACCATTACTACTGGTAATGGATATAAAAATGTTCCTGGTTTCCATGTTATTTTTGACAATTTCATCATTCCTTTCCATTAATATTATACTACATATGTTGCTCAAAAGAAACTATTTTTATTGACTTTTTAATCATTCCATTGTATATTTATATTAAGGTTAGGTGATGTTATGCAAAATTTAAAAGATACTGAAAATAAAAAAGAATTGATAAAGGATTTTTTTACATGGGTCTTTGATGAAAAAAGCATTACTAATAAAAATATTTCATTAGTAGGTGAAATTGATTTGTCTTTATGCCCTAACTATATGGATAGCAATATATACTACCCAAAACAGTTTGCAGATTTTTTTGAAACACCAGCTATGAAAAGACTTGGAAGAATAAGTCAACTTGGATTAGCAATAAACAGCAATTCTAATCTATATCATAGCAGATTAGAACATTCAAAAGGAACTTATAATAGAAAGTTAGAAGAATTTTTATATAATTATCAAAATCCCGATTGGAGAAAGAACATCGAAGAAAAAGACTTAAAATTATACCTAATTGCTGAACTTTTAAAAATGGCAGGACATGATATAGGTCATCCTCCTCTATCTCATGCAATGGAAGAGCAGATTTTCAAATATAGAGGAGCACATGAAGAAATAGGAAAAAGAATAATGTTAGAGGATTCTAATATTCAAAAAGTATATAAATCAATTAGTCCAGATTTATTAAATGTAATGAATAAACTTTATAATGAGGATATCTTAAATTTTAAACAACATGATGAAAGCAATTATGATGTTGATAGATTAGACTATTTATTACGAGATAATTTTTATTTAGGATTAGCAAATGATTTATCTACACAAAAGTATAGTAGTATTCCTATTTTAACAGATGAAAATGGAAAACCAAAATTAAATTCAGATTCTAGCATATGTGAATCAAGTGATGGAAAAACATTTATTGATGTATATGATTTTGATGTTTTACCAGAAATAGAAAAAATATTACAATTACGAAAAAATTGTTATAAAGATATTTATTTATCACCAAATACACATATATATGAAACATGTATTGAAAGTTTTATTAATTCATTTTTGGAAAGTGAATCTCAGGTTGGAATAAATTTGAAAAATCTATTATTAAAAATGAAAAGGGGAAATACAGATACTATTAATTTAAAAGATTATATAAATTTTGACGAAATTGTATTATATTCTGAATTATTAGACATAGCAGAATTGCATGAGAATCCTAATATAAGAGATTTAGCTATAATGATAATACCTAATATAGATTCTTTTCTAACCCTAATATATTCTCATTTAAACTTATATAATTCAGATAATCAATATACAGATTATGACAAAAATCTTCTTAAGAAAATAAAAAGTATAATCTCATCTGATTCGGAACTTTTTGAAAAACTAAGCAATAAAGATTTTGCTTTTTCTAATACATTAATTTTACCAGACGATTATCCAGAAAATTCGGACATACCATTAAATATCCAAAAAAGTAAAATTAAAGCTTATAAAACTAAAGAACCTATTTTTATTAGAGATTCATCTGGAAAGATTTTTGAATTATCTAATCATCCTAATAGGACATGTGATTGGGCTAATGAATATTGTGAATTAAATTTAAAATTTGCATTTATACCATATTTAAAATTTAAAGGTATCCCTGACAATCGTATAAATGAACTATCTTCACAATGTAAGAATGCCATAATGATTAAAAAGCAATATGAAATACCTTCAAATATAAATCATAGCCTTTCACCATTAAAAGTTCATAATAAATTAGAAGATAAATTTTTAGATTTATAATAAAAAGCATAAATTAAAATTATTAATATAATTCTAGTTTATGCTTTCTATTTTGTTATAAAAATAAAAAAATTGGCAACAACCTATTTTCCCAGCAGGGTAACCCACAAGTATCTTCGGCACATTGGAGCTTGACTTCTGTGTTCGGTATG
>CAKPKI010000003.1 GCA_934167135.1 uncultured Clostridia bacterium | reverse complement strand
TAGTAATACTTTGCATCATAATGTCCTCCTCTATTTGTATATATTAACTCCCCTTGTTCGTTGAAATGATTTACAATCGTTTCATTATTTAAGACATTATGAAATACCATAATACTACAAACACCATTTGGGTATTCGACCCTCCGGCTTTTGTCCTCTACCCAAGCTTTGGATAATTCATTTTTCATATGTATTCCTCCTTAAAAGTTATTACTCTTATATTATAACATCTTTTTACATAAATTTCAATTTTTATTTATGAAAACCTCAAAATAATATATGAAAACTATTTTTTTAGTTCTTCTGCAAACATTTTATTAAGCATTTGTGGATTTGCTTTACCTTTAGTTTCTTTCATTGCTTGTCCAACTAAAAATCCTAAAGCTCTATCTTTTCCAGCTTTATAATCTGCAACTGATTGTGGATTTGCTTCAATTATCTTTGTTACAACTTCTTTTATTGCACCTTCATCAGAAATTTGTATCCATCCTTTTTCTTTGATTATAACTTCTGGGTCTCTTGGATTTTCAAACAATTCTGTTAATACCTTTTTTCCAATACTTGAACTAATTGTTCCTTTATCAATTAATTCTACTAATTTAGCTAGTTGTTCGGCATTAAATGGTATCTCTATTGGGTCCATTTCATTTTCATTTAAAATTCTAGAAATATCTGATATTATCCAGTTGTTTACGGCTTTATAATTTCCACAAATTTCTGATGCTTTTTCAAATAAATCTGATAAATATTTTGATGATGTTATTATTCCAGCATCTTTTTCTGATAATTTATATTCTGTTAAATATCTTTGTTTTCTACTTTCTGGCATTTCTGGTAAACTATTTTTTATATTTTCTATATATTCTTCTGATAGTTTGATTGCAACTAAGTCTGGTTCTGGGAAATATCTATAATCTTGTGCATCTTCTTTATCTCTCATTGAAAATGTTTTTCCAGATACTTCATCCCATCTTAATGTTTCTTGTTCAACTTCTCCACCATTGTCTATTACATCAACTTGTCTATCTATTTCATATTCAAGTGCTCTTGTTATACTTCTAAATGAATTCATGTTTTTCATTTCTGTACGTGTTCCAAGTTTTTTTGAACCTACTGGACGAATTGATGTGTTTACATCAGCTCTAAATGAACCTTCTTGCATTTTACAGTCAGATACTTCAATGTATTCAAGTATTGATTTTAGTTTTTTCAAATATGCATCAACTTCTTCTATTGAACGGAAGTCTGGCTCTGATACTATTTCAATCAAAGGAACTCCAGCTCTGTTTAGGTCTACTAATGCTCCTCCACCTAAATCGTCATGGTTTAGCTTTCCAGCATCTTCTTCTATATGAATACGTGTTATACCTATTTTTTTCTTTCCTTTACTTGTTTCTATTTCTATATATCCATGTTCACATAGTGGTTTATCAAACTGTGATATTTGATATGCTTTTGGTAAATCTGGATAAAAGTAATTTTTTCTATCATTTTTACTATTTCTTGATATTTCACAATTTGTTGCAAGTCCTGCCCTTACTGCGTATTCTACGACTTTTTCATTTAATTTTGGTAATGTTCCTGGCATTGCCATACATATTGGGCATACTTGTGTGTTTGGTTCTGCTCCAAATTTTGTTGGGCAACTACAAAATATTTTTGTTTTTGTTGATAGTTCTGCATGAACTTCTAATCCCATTACTACTTCATAATCTTCTCTTGCCATTATTTTGCACCTCCTTCTCTTTTAAATGTTGGTTTATATTTTTCACGGAAGTTTGTTGCTTGTTCATAAGCATATGCTGCTTTTATTATTGTTTCTTCACTAAATTTATTTCCTATAATTTGCATACCAATTGGAAGCCCTTGACTATCTACACCACAAGGAATTGACATTCCAGGAAGACCCGCTATGTTTACAGAAACTGTACAAATATCTGCCAAATACATTTCCATCGGATTTGTTGATTTTTCTCCAATTTTAAACGCAGTTGTTGGAGATGTTGGTGTTAGTATTACATCATATTTTTCAAATGCCTTGTTAAATTCGTTCATTACAAGTGTACGGACTTGTTGAGCTTTTTTATAGTATGCATCATAATATCCTGATGATAATACATAAGTTCCAAGTATAATTCTTCTTTTTACTTCTGCTCCAAAAGCTTCGCTTCTTGATTTTTTGTAGATTTCTTTTAATGTTTTTGCTTCTGGTGATCTATATGTGTATCTTATTCCATCATATCTTCCTAAATTTGAGCTTGCTTCTGCACATGCAATTATATAATATGTTGCTAATGCATAGTTTGCAATGTCTAATGAGAATTCTTCTACTTCTGCCCCCATATTCTTATATTCTTCAATTGCTTTTTCTAATGATGCTTTAACTTCTGGATTTATTCCTTCTCCATAAAATTCTTTCGGAATTCCTATTTTTAATCCTTTAACATCTTTTTTTAATGCTTTTGTATAATCTTTTGGACCTACATCTACTGATGTTGTGTCCATTTCATCATACCCAGCTATTACATTTAATAGTTCTGCACAGTCTTGTACATCTTTTGTGAATACACCAACTTGGTCAAGTGATGAAGCAAATGCTACTACACCATATCTTGAAACTAGTCCATATGTTGGTTTTAAACCTACAACTCCACAAAATGATGCCGGTTGACGAATACTTCCTCCTGTGTCTGTTCCTAATGCCCATGGTACCATATTGGCTGCTACTGCAGCAGCTGAACCACCAGAAGAACCACCTGGTACTCTTGATAAGTCCCATGGATTTCTAGTTTTCTTAAAATATGAATATTCTGTTGAACCTCCCATTGCAAATTCATCCATATTCAATTTTCCTAAATCTATCATTTCTTCTGCATTTATTTTGTTCATTACTGTTGCATCATATGGTGCTACAAAGTTTTCTAACATTTTTGATGCACAGGTTGTTTTTACTCCTTTTGTACAGATTATGTCTTTTATTCCTATTGGTATTCCAGCTAATTTTCCAACTTTTTCTCCTTTATCTATTTTGGATTGAATTTCTTCTGCTTGCTTCATACCTTCTTCTGTTAATTCTGTTATAAATGCCTGTACTTTTGGTTCTTTTTCTTTTATTTTATCTACATAAGCTTTGGTTATTTCTTTTACTGTTAATTCTTTATTTTTTATTTTTTCTTGTAACTCATGTACTGTTAATTCTGTAATATCCATGTTCTTCCTCCTTTTATAATATGCTCTTAGTTTAATACTTTTGGTAATTTGAACATATGCATTTCTTGTGTTGGTGCATTTGCTAATAAACTATCTACATCTTCAAATCTCTTTACTTCATCTTTTCTAAATACATTTTTTGCCTCGTTTGCACCTATTGTTATATCTAAATTGTCAACTGGTGCATTGTTTACTATATTGGCAAAGTTTAATATGTCTTGCAAATGTAACATATACTTTTCTATCTCATTTTCTTCTAATTCTAATTGTGCTAAATTTGCTATATGCAATATCTCTTCTTTACTTACTTTCATAATTGACCCTCCTCGTTCTTACTTTTTAATGTGCTTATTATATACCGTTTTTATAAAAAAAACAAGCTATAACTATACATTTTTTAACGATTTCAATATACATTTTTTAACCATTTTAGTATACATTTTTTAAAATTATTATATTGTAATAATTAAAGAACCTAATAAGAATTTTTATTCTCATTAAGTTCTTCAACCTATTCTATGCATTTAATATTGGATCTATTTCATTTTTGATATTATCCTTCATAATATTACAACTATAATCGAATTTTGCTTGATCCTCTTTATTTAATTTTAATTCTAATATTTCTTTTACTCCATTTTTATTAATAATTGCTGGCACTCCTATATACATTCCTTCTTGATTATATTCTCCATTTTGATATGTTGATACTGTAAGTATTGAATTTTCATCATTTAAAACTGCTTTTATAATTCTATTTAATGCCATACCAATTCCATAATATGTTGCTCTCTTTTTTTCTATAATTTCATAAGCTGCTTGCCATACTCCATCATGAATCTTTTTTAAGTCCTCCATTGGATGATTATTATCTTTCATTATGTCTGTTATGCTTTTGCAACCAACATAACAATGTTCCCATGGTACTAATGATGAGTCGCCATGTTCACCTAATATATATGCATGTATATTTTTGCTTGAAACATCTAAATATTCGGCTACTAAATATCTTAAACGAGCTGTGTCCAAAACTGTTCCTGAACCTATTACTCTTGATTTGGATAATCCTGATACTTTTGCAACAACATAAGACATTAAATCTACTGGATTACTTGCAATTATAAATACTCCATTAAATCCACTAGCCATTACTTGTTCTGTTATGTCTTTTACTATTTTTGTATTTGCAACTGCTAATTCCAATCTTGATTGTCCTGGTTTTTGTGGCAATCCAGCAGTAATTACAACTACATTAGCATCTTTACATTCTGAATATCCTCCAGCTCTTATATTCATCTTTTGAGGTGCATATGGTAATCCATGTGATAAATCCATTTCTTCTCCTTTTGCTTTATCTTTTAATACATCTATTAGTATTAACTCATCTGCTCCTCCTTGATTTAACATTGCATATGCCATGCTCATTCCTACAAATCCTGTTCCTACTAATACTACTTTTTTATTTGTGTTCATATAAAATTCCTCCTTCTCTTTTTGTCAGTACTATTATATCACATTTTGGAGATTTTTAAACTTTTATTTTAAATTTTTCTATTTTACTCTTAATTTCTTCCATTTCCTGTGTTCATATTATACTGTGTTTTGCATAAAATAATCAATCATGGATTCACCATCTTAATAATTCTATTCTTTCTCCTTCTATAAACCTTTTTGATGCTATTGCCAATCTTAAATATAGTTCATCTCCTTTGAGATAAGCCTCTATAAAATTTTTTAATGTTACTTTAATATTTTTTTCATTATTATCAATCCCCTTGATACTTGTTTTATTTTTCAAAAATAAATCTATGCAATCGTCAATTTTAAATTCTATAAAACCTTTTACCTCATTATCTTGACACCTTAACTTGGTTATAGAATCATTATAGGGAACAATAAATATTTTTTGAAATTCTCTAACTATATAATCTTCTTTTACTACAGTAGAAACTTGTCTTTCTCCCAAATATATCAAATCTTTAAAATTCATGTCTATTCCACTTTCTTCTTTTATCTCCCTTATGCCATCTTCTGTTTTTTCGCCGACTTGATAGTGCCCACCTATTGAAATTTCTATTTTGTCCATAGCATGTACTTGATTATGTTGTGCATTTTTTATTTGAAAAATAATGCTCTTATTTTCTTTATTAACTATAATTCCATTAAAAACTTCATGCCATAAACCTAATTTATGTGCTAACCCCTTTTCACATACTCCTAAATATTTATGATTTTCATTATATATATCAATAAATTCCATTATTCCTCCTATCAAACTTATTGTTTAGATTATAAATTCATTTTATATAAAAATAATCTACAAAACTGTAGATTATTAAAAACATTTATTTAATTGTTCATACATTCTTAAAACGATATTGCATTAACTCCTTTACTCTGCCACAATATTAATATTAGCTTCACTCTGTGCAACCCATTCACACTCTGCAATTGCTTTTCTTACAACATTTTCTGCTGTTGACCCTGCTGGAACATGGATCGTCAGCGGATTAGCACATAAAGTAAAATTACTGGAGTTAACACTTTCAACCGTACTTGGCAGACAAATATCTGTTAATTTCTCGCAAGATGCAATTGATAAATCAGAAAGAGTTTTCAATCCTTCTGGAAATCTCAAAGTTCTCAATTCACCACATCCATAAATTCCTTCAACACCAATGGATTCTACTGCACCATTAATTTCAAGTTCTCTTAAAGAAGTTGTAAAACAAAATGCTTCTGGAGATATTGTAGTTATTGACTTAGGAAGAACAACTTTTTCCACATTTTCATTTTCTTTAAAAAGACTATCTCCAATTTGACTTACCTTTTTTCCATCTATCTCTTCTGGAATCTCTATTGTCTTATGTGGTTTATCTTCAGCAAAATACCAGATCGATAATGTTCCATCACTCAATTCTTCATAATTATATTCAATTTCTGTATCTAATAAACTTTCAGTATCATCTAATCCCTGACTAAACATTTCAACTAGTGATGTAATTGGGTTCGAATAAATTATAGGGTTTTCATCTTCTTCTAGTCCTAATTCTTCCATTTGTTTTTTATTTACATCGCTTATTCTTTGTCCTACTTGTGTTAAAAACTTAGTCAAAACTTGACTATCATAATTATTTAAAATTACCGTTGAATTATCGTCAAACTTGTCTATTGAAACATTATCTTTAAATTCAAGATTATTATCAATATTATATTCATATTTAAAATTATCATTATTCATTTTTAATTCAAGCCCAAACTGACTTTTTTTCTGTACTTTATTTAAGTCCTGTAAACCTGTATATTGTATATTCCAATAAAGCTCTGATTTTTCATTAGTATCTGTTGAGTTTTGATTTTTATTTATTGCCAAACTCATATTATATGATAATTTATCATTTTCTTTTACTTTATCAATTGTTAATATATAATTTCCATATTCACATTCAATTTTGTTTAATTTTCTATTTTTCTGTGTAAGTGTTACTTTAAAATCTTTTATTTCCGAACTATCTTCTTCTTTTACTGCTGATATTATATTGTCTATCTCTCGTGCTGTTATTAATTCTTGTTCTTCACCAATTAAATAATCATTTATTTCTTCTCTAATCTCTTTTGTTTTTTCTAATAAATTTATGCTTAGATTTTTTATTTGCTCTCCATTTAATTGTAAAACATATGCTTTTCCATCTGATGTTTTTACTTTAGAAAAATTGTTTTTAGTCAATTGTTCTTTTATAACTGGTTCATAAATTTCTTTTATTTTTTTAATATCTTCTTCATTAATTTCCTGGTCTTTTTCAATTTTTTCAAAATCAATTTTATCTGGAATATTTGTAGTATCTTTAACACCTAATTTAGTAAAGAAATCTTTTAGATTTTCATTCTTTACTACCATAAATTTACTACTTCCTATTGGTTTTATTTGTAGTCCAACTGTATCCTCTACTTGTCTATAAATTACAGGAAAAGTAACATTATTTCCATAATCTATAATAATTTCTTCTTCTGTCTTTTGGTTTGCTCTATCTGTTTTTCCAGAGAATTTTATTGCTAATTCATTTACCTTTTCGTTTATATCATCATCAGTTCCAGTCCCCTCTGTTTTAACAGTAAAACTACCTGAATTTTCATATGCATTTTGATTTTTCTTATTTTGTAGATTTTCTATATCTTTTTCTATAAATCCATTATCTTCTGACACCACTTGTGCCAAATATTTATAAAATAATTTTTCATCTGTTTTTAACATATCTGTTGTAAAATAAAGAACTGCGACTCCTCCAAGTACTAAAACAGTGATTATTATTAATGCTATTATTAATATTTTATTCCCCTTTTTCATCTCTTACTCCTATTATTTTATTTCTATTTGAGCATCTGTTGGACAAATATTTATAAATGTATTTCCATCATTAACTTCTATTTCTTTTCCTTCTAAATTTCTGTATACAGTTTGCTCGTTTCTTGCATTTTTAATACATTGTATTTCTATAGCTTTGCCATCTGCTATATAATATCCTTTAAATGTCCCTATATTCTTTAGCCCTTGTCTGCCTTTATTTTCGCTATCAGATAAAGTATAATTATCACACATTGTAATAATTATATTTTTAGTTGTTATAGGTTCCCCTGTAATATAATCTGTTTGAATTTTATTTCTTGCGTATCTTTTATATGTTTTTGTTTGCTCATCATATTCATATTTTACTGTTTGAAGATTTGAATGTGGTATTGTTACATTTGTTGCACTTATTGCCGTTAATGGCATTTCTACTTCGTTTGTAACATAGTTTAAAACACTTTTTTTATTTGATGTTTTTGAATAGCCCTTTCTTTCTGCTATTTTTAAAATACTTTCTGTTGATGTAAATAAATTGTGTGGTGCTGATTTATCTTTTACTCTCCAAAAACTTGATGAACTTTCTTGTATTCCGTTTATATTATTTATTCCTAAACTTGATATATCACTTTGGGCCTGTGGACTCCATCCATGATGTACATATATTGCATCATTTTCTAGAACATAATCTAAAAAATAATGTCTAGAACTTCTAACAGGTCCTATTTTTTCCAAATTTTGACCTTTGAATACAGCCATCAATCTAGTTTCTCCACCTTCGACTACTATCTCGTATACTATATATGCTTTGTTCAAATTAGCTTGTGGCCATGCTCCTGAATGGTTGTCTATCATTACAGCTATAGGTCTATCATTCCCATTAAATATTTTTATATTGTTTTGTTTTTGTACAATTAAAGCTCCAGAATCCTCTGTTTTAGAAGTTGTTTCATCTCCTGTTACAGAAATTAATTTTTTATTACTAATTACTTTATATATAAGAAGTCCACCTATTGTTATTACAATTATCGACAAGATAATTAATAATATAATAGTTTTCTTATTCTTCATTCATTTCATCCCTTCTTATTCCTAATTTCTCTAGAACTTTTTCTTCTTTTGCTCTCATTATAACTTTGTCTTCTTCTTTTATATGGTCATATCCCATTAGATGATAAAATCCATGAACTAACATATAAGCAAATTCTCTTTCAAAACTATGACCATATTCTTTGGCTTGTTCTTCTACTTGTTCTATTGAAATTATTACATCTCCTAAAACATCTTCATGTTCAAAATCTTTATTTTTAATTTTGTCCTCTAATTCTTCTTTTTCAAATATAGGAAATGATAGAACATCTGTTGCTCTATCTACATCCCTATATTTTTTGTTTATTTCATGTATATGTTCTGGATTTGTTAATGCTATACTTATTTCTAATTTAGAATTTTCTAAATTTTCTTCTTTAAAACATTGTTCTATTACTTTTTTTATTGTTTTTTCATATTCATTATTTTGTTCTAAATCTAAATATTCTAATTGATACATTTTTACCTCACATCTACAATATAATCAATTTTATGCACTAGCATATTCATTGATTATTGTGCTTACTTTACTTTTTACATATTTTTTGTCTTCTGTTCTATATTCTCTTATTTCTTTCATTACTCCATAATCTACTAATTTTCTTTTATAGTATTTTATTAGTCTTGTATAGTCTGTTTTTTCTCCTTTTGTTTTTTGTATGTCTTCTTTTATAAATAATATTTCCTTTTGTTTAACATATTCTACAAAATCTATATCTTTTATTTTTTCAATGTCTTTGTATTTTTCATGGAAACGTTTAAATTGTTCTCTATCTTTTGAACTGTCCCAATATACTTTTGTTGCTAATAGTCTTATACTGTAGTCTTCTATTAGTGTTAATAACATTGAATATGCTTTTTCTCTTTTTGTTGCTATTTTTGTGTCTTGAACTAAGCATCTTGCATCTTTTAGTAATTTCATATAACATTGTTCTGCAACTACTAATGGTAAGCTATGTGTGAATAATGTTCTACTTATTCCTAATAGTATCATGTTTTTTTCTATGTGGTCCCTTGTATCTAATTTTCCTACTGTAAATTTTTCATATTTTTCGTATTCTTTTACTACTTTTTCTAATTTAGGATCATTTATTTTTAGTGGTAATATATTTTTAATATAGTCTTCTAATGTGTCAAATATTTTTACATATATCCATTCTTTTGCTGAGTCATACACATTTGTTGTATCTGCTAATTTTACAGAGTAATTTTTTAGTATTCCCTTATATAATGAATCTTGTTTTGATATATAAAATGCTTTATATTTGTCTATTATTTTTTGCTTTCCTGAATTTATGACTGTTGCTTTGTCTAATTCTAATAGATATTTTTGTTTTCTGTATTTGTATTCTACATATTCACTTTCTTTTAATTGTACTATTCCATAATATTGTGATAATGCTGTACTTTCCATTTGTGTTGCTGTTTCATTTTTCACTTTTTTATATATTGTATCTAATACATATTTATCTAGTGCTTCTAAATAGGCAGTATATGCTTCTTCATATTTTTTTTCGTCTTCTTCAGCATTTTGAAATGCTTTTATTAGTGCATTTCTTTTCATGCTTATACGCATTCCGTTTATGCCTATTTGTGTTGGTATTAATAATTTTGTTAAAGTGTTTGTTAATTTATTAAAAAAGGTTTTGTCTGTTCCTACTACTCTTAGACTTCTCTCTTCCATTTTTTCCATCCTTTCCAAGTTCTTGGTAGGCAGGTATGTTTATTCTATTTCTTCTGTCTGCTCTTGTATTTTATCTATTTTTTCCTGCATTCCTATATTTTCAATTACTTCATATGTTACACTTACTTCTACATATTCTTCGTTTTCTACTACATTTGCATTTTTTCCGAAGTATATTTTGTTTTTCCGAAATTTCTTCTTCTATCTGTTTTTCTAATTGTTCTGTTCCTCTTTCAACAGCTTCTTCTACAGAGTATTCTTTTAAAGTTTTTTTCATTTCTTCATTTGTTATTTTTTTTACTGAAATTGGTAAATATAAATTTGAAAATATTCTTAACTTTTTTTCTTCCTTTATTGTATCATAAATTTTAAATTTTGAAAGGGTTTTATAGAAATTTATTTGAAAATTATTAAAATTTATTCCATATTTCGTTTCTTTTTTTCCTGTTTTTACTTTTTGCTCCTCTTTTAGATTTATTTTTTCTGTTTGACTATATTGTACTATTGCTTTTACTTCACCTAGACTATGTACTTGCCTTATTCCTGTGTATTTTCCTTCCATTGTTCCTTCTATTAAAATTTGTCCTTTCTCAACCATATCTCCTTGTTTTACTTTAGCTGTTCCATTTTGTGCTATTATTTGAGTTATTATTCCTGATTTTTGTGCTACAATATTGCTATATTCTTTTTCGTCTATAATGTTAGGTGCCTCTTTTGCTTTTACTACTTTTACTATTGCATTTGTTCCTTTTATACTTATTCCAATCCACGATATATCTGCTCTTTTTCGCCTTATTTTGTTTACAACATCTTCTGTTTTTACTTTATTTTTTTTCATTCCAGGTTTTAATCCAGCTTCTTGCACATCTGCTTCAATATTCTCTAATTTTAGATTGTCTTCAACTTTAACTTCTATATTCCATACATAGTTTGAACTTACATATATGGCTATTAGAATAAATAGTAATGATATTACAAATATTTTTCTTTTTCTGTATCTATTTATTAAAAACGGTATTCCTCTCTTTTTTTGTATACTTATTTTACATTGTAATTTTTTTGCTACTTTGACTGCTCTATAAAAATCTTTTATTCCTATGTTTAGATGTAGTTTTATACCTTTTTCTCTTTTTAAGTTCCATATTAATATCTTGTTTGTTGTACATATGTTTATAAATCTTTCTATGTAATATCCTTCTACTGTTATTCTGATATAGCCTTGTATATATTTAAGTAATATTTTTATTATCATTTAATCCCCCTTGTACTTTCAGTCTTCTGTCCTTTCTATCTCAATACTTTCAATTTTTCCCGTTATTTTTATATCATCATTTGTCATTTTTTCTAAATTTATATTATATCCATTTATATTTATTACTCCTATATGAGTGCTTATGCTTGCAAAAAATTCTTCATATTCTAATATTCCTTTGTAATTTTCTAATACTATTTCATTAAAACCTACTATTGTTATTTTTGGAACATTTGAGTATACTTCTTCTGGAATTTCTAATAATTTATCTAATCTCTTTTTTTTCATTCTATTCTCCTATCTTAGTTTTATTGATTCATTGTGCATAATTTTTAATTAAATTCATCTAATAATTTAAATTCATATCCTTCTTTTTTTGCCTCTTTTATAATTGTATCTAATACTTCTGCATTTGTTTTCGAGTTTGGATGAAGTAACATAATTTCTCCACAATGTAGATTATTTATTATTATTTTTTTGCTTTCTTCTATTGATGGTTGCTTTTTTTCGTCCCAATCAAAATATGCAAAACTCCACATTACTGTTTTGTATCCAAGTTGTATTGTTTTTTCTAATGTCCTTTTATTAAATTCCCCTTTTGGTGGACGCATGTATTTCATTTCATAGTTGAATTTTTCATATACTGCTTGATGTAATTTCATTATTTCACTTTCTATTTCTTCATTCGATATACTTGGTAAACTTTTATGGTTCACTGTATGATTTCCTCACATACTAATGTACTATTCTTTTATAAACTTTTTTCTATTACCTCTGCTGGATTTTGAAATATTAGTTTAACTTTTATATTTCTTTTATTATCAAATTCTATTTTTTCTATTAACTTTTCTAAAATTGTTTTATTAAACCTATTAGTTTTTAAAAACTCTTTTGCTATTTCATATATTTTCTTATAATCTATTTGAGGGCTTTGTTTATTATTTTGCTCTAATTCTTTATTATTTTTTTCTATTTCTTTTAAAATTTTTATTTTTTGCTTTTGCATTTTCTCATACATTGTTTTAAAATCTTCTACTTGTATAACTTTGTTTATTTTATCTTGATAAATTTCTTCTATATTTTTTTGTATGTATTTTAACTTAATTTGTAAATCTTTTAAATTTATTTTTAATAAATTTTCTTTACTATTTGCCTGCTTTCTCGCTTCATTATATATTTCTTTTATTTCTTCTTCTGAAAAGTATATTTTGTTTATTTCTTCTCTTATTTTTTCATTTACTACCTCTTCTACTGTATTTGCAGATATTTGCTTGCAGTCACAGAGCAAAGTATAATTATTTCTTTTTGAACAAATAAAATATGTAGCTTTCCATACATTTCCATTTTTTCTTTTTTCTTCTCTACATCTTAGAGTTGCTTTATTTCCACATTCACCACAATATACTAGTCCTTTTAGTGGGTGATCGTATTTTCTATTTCGAACTGTTGTATAGCCTTTTAATTTTTCTTGTGCTTTATTCCAGATTTCAATATCTATAATTGGTTCATGCATATTTTTTAATACAATATGTTCTTCTTTTTTAGTACATCTAACTTTTGCTATTTTATGGCTTACTTTTTGAAATTTTCTTCCTACTACACTTCCTAAATATACCTCATTTTTTAAAATCTTTCCTATTTGAGCTCTAAGCCATACATAATTTCCACTCGGGTTACTACTTCTTTTTTTCATATATGTTGGTATTTTTAAATATATTGCTGGTGGTTCTATATTTCTTCTGTTTAATTCATCAGCAATTTTTATTGTTGACATTCCTTTATTTACATACATATCGAAAATTTCTTTTACTATTCCAGAGCTATATTCATCTGGTACTAAATGATTTTTGATATCTTTATCTTTTTTATAACCATATGGTGGTATTCCAGCTTGATATTCTCCTTTTTCAATTTTTCTTTGTTTTACACTTTTTATCTTATTTGAAATATCCTGTGCATAATAATCATTAAAACTTAGCTTAAATGTTAGAAATTGCAATCCATCTGATTTTAATGTATCTACATTGTCTCCGAATAGCAATATATCTTATATTATTTGCTGGCAAATATCTTTCTAAATAATACCCTGTATCTATATGATCTCTCCCAAATCTAGATAAATCTTTTGTTATTATGCAATCAACTTTTTCTTTTTTTATGTCTTGCAACATTTTTTGAAATCCTGGTCTGTTAAAATTTGTACCTGTATATCCATCATCAACATATTCTCCAACTTCAATTAGTTCTTTATGTTCTTGTATATAATTATCTATAATATCTCTTTGGTTTTCTACACTCTCACTTTCTCTGTCATCCCCGTCATCTCTTGAAAGTCTTATGTATTTTGCGACCCTTATACTTCTAAAATTTTTTATAAAAACCACCTCTATTTTTATTCTTGTCTTTTTTCTAATTTTATGAATTAAGTTGCGAATTATTACTTTAATGTTTTTATATCAAAAAATAAAAAACTTACAAAAATTTGTAAGTTTTTTATTTTTGATATATCTTAACAATAAAATTTAATATTACCTGAGTGTATCTTTTTCCACATTTCTACAATTTGGAAATAATGTAAAGAAATATCTTCACAAATAATATTTTATTCACTCTCCTTTTCGTTTATTAACCATATCATAGTTAGTATATCATATTTGAGTGGAATTCTTTTACCATACTTTAATTTTTTTTTCTTTATACATTTCGTCTGTTTCTTTTATCTCAAAAGTATTATAAAATTCGTCTATTGAAGATAATACTGCATTTACTCTTATTTTGTCTGGTGAGTGTGTATCCATTATTAATAATATTTTTGTATATTCTTCTGTAGATTTACTTGCCCAAATATTTGCATATGATGTGAATATTTCTTTCAACTCTTCTTTTGTTGCTCCTTTTCTTTTAGCAATATCTACTACGCAAGATATTCCACCTAAATCCGCAATATTCTCTCCTACTGTCTGTTTTCCATTTACGAATTTACCATTAACTTTATATTCATTGTAATACTCTATTACTTCTTTTTGCAATTGCTCAAATTTCGCATAGTCTTCTTCTTCCCACCAATTATTCATATTACCTTTTTCATCAAACAATGCTCCATTATTATCAAATGCATGTGTTATTTCGTGAGCAATAATACTTCCTAATGAGCCTAAATTTTGATAATATGTATTATTTTCATTATAAAATTCATAATCTAATAGTGCTATTGGGAAATTAATTGAATTATCTTGTGGATTATAATAAGCATTTACAGTTAATGGCGACATTATCCAATACTTTTCTTTATTAATGATTGAATCATTTTCATATTCTACATTAACCTTATTCATATTTATAATATTATCTAATAAATTATCAGTCAAATTATATTTTTGAGAATTTTCTTCCCATTTATCTGGATACCCTACATTAGTATTCATATTTTCTAATTTAAGTATGGCCTTTTGTTTTGTATTATCACTTAGCCATACATTGTTTTCTATCTTTATTTTATATTCAGCAATAATATCATTAATTATCTGTTTGAATTCTTTAATTGAATTTTCATTTGCATATCTTTTTACATATTCTTGTGAAATTTCTGTATCAAAATAGAATGCTACTACATTAACAGCGTAATCTTCTATAGTGTCTTCTGTTATATCTGTCCCAGTAAGTTTTGCCTCTAATTTATTCATTAGATTATAATATTTTATATCAGCATATCTTCCATAGTTTTGTAATATTTGTAATTTAATACATTCCTTTAATGTATCCAAATTTTCCATAGTTAAATAACTATTTAATGAACGAGCCTGTTCTTCATCCACTATACTTATATTATATTGATTGTTGTAATTTATAAAATTATCTATATTTATATTACTAAAAATATCTTTTAAATATTTTTTAGATACAATATTATAAAAAGACTGTACTTCAGTAAGTTCTTCCATTGATTTAGAATTTTTTGCAATCTCAGTATAAAATCTACTTATTTTTCTTACACTTTCTTTTGCTTCTTCATCGTTATATCCATATATTTTGAATATTTCTCTGTCAAATTCAATATATGTAGCTACATATGAAGAGTATAATGGATTAGTATAATAATCAGCATATATATTTCCATAATCAAAAGAAAAAGGTTCCACCATAACTATTGTTTGTGTATTATCTTTATAATCATTTTGTAATGAAGATTTCATAAAAATGCTCAAAGATAATTCTTTATCTATTCTTGCTAAATTATTCATCAATTCATCTATATTTTTTGAATTGTCAATACTTTCAATATATGTATCCAACTTTTTTGTACTATTTTCTTGATTTACTATACTTTCGTATAATTTGCATATTTTATGTTCAGCAGTTTCATCTTTGTATTTATCTTTTTTTGAAACTATTGCTTTCACTATTTCCTTAACTTTGTCATCAACATTATCTTGTGTTTCTGTAAACAATAAAGACCAATATTTCTTATCTTTTTTCAATTCGTGATTTTCTATAATATCATTGTTTATATTAGCATAAAAATCATCTTCTATAGCTGTACTTTCTTCGTCTTTTGAAGAAAGTACAGAATTAGAATCCATTACCATTATTGTTATCATTGCACAAGCTAATCCCAAGATTCCACCCATAAGAGCTTGAACAACCTTATTATTTTTCATCTTTTCCTCCACTCTAACAAAATAATATTTTATCTGATTTAAATAATTTAATAACTGCTTTCATTATAATAACTATAAATACAAGATTAGAAATTATAGTTATCATAAAATACTTCATATTTACTGCGTTAGATATTATGTCGGTCAATAGCAAATTTACATTTACAAATGGTATCATTGAAAGTGTCATATCTAATTTTGTTCCCATCATAGATAAAAACATTGGAATCATTGTAATAAATGCTAAAGGTTGTGTTGAATTCTGTGCTTCTTTAAAGCTCTTTGCTCTACTTGCAATTACAATAGCTAATGCACTCATAAGCATAGCAAAGATAACAAACAATAGTAGAACCAAACATATACTTCCAAATGATAATAATTGCATTCCCTTAAATGACTCTAGTGTATCTGATAAATAGTATAAAACGCCATACATTGATGAAAATCCAATAACTGCACTAATAACTGTACAAATTGTAGTAGCAAAAAATTTTCCACCTATTATATCTCCAGGTTTTAAAGGAAATGTTAATAAAGTCTCAAGTGTTCCTCTCTCTTTTTCTCCTGCTGTCATATCAATTGCAACAAATGTAGCAGTTAATGTTGTTGTCATTAATATAAATGTCGGAACCATACCAATCATATATTGTGTTATAAAATCTGTTTCTGATACATCCTCTTCTTTAACTGTATAAACATTAAATATTTCATCTGGAATTAATCCTTCACTGGTAAGCATTTGTGATTGAATTGCTTGTTTATAACTATTAATTAACTCATTTGCCATTTGTAAAGTTGCCATACCGTAGTTATCTTGTTCTGTATAATATATTGTAAATTCTCTATCTTTTAGTATGATATAACTGTCAATTTCATCATTTTTAAGTTTTTCTTTGAGCTCATCTTCTTTTCCTCTAACTTTATCAATTCCCAATTCTTCTATAATAGTATTCATCGCACTATCAGGTTCAAATGCAAAACCGATTTTATTATAATTTGATTCATCTGCATTATTCATTGAATCTTGAAATGTTAAGATAAACCCAAACATCAATGGGTATAATATTAAGGGAATAACAATCATCATAATTAAAGTCTTTTTATCTCTAATAACATCTCTTATTTCTTTTTTTATTATTTCAAATATCATACCTTTATTCTTCATTTGAAACACCTCCTATTAACGCAAAAAAAGCATCTCTTAAATTTGTTGTATCAGTTTTTGCTTTTATTTCTTCTGGTGTTCCTGTCTCTATAACTTGTCCTTTATTTACCATTATAACTTGATCACAGATATTTTCTGCTTCTTCCATATAGTGTGTTGAATAAAGTATTGTTTTACCTTTTTTCTTTTCATCCTTTATAAAATCTAAAATGATTTGACTTGAAATAATATCTAATCCTGTTGTAGCTTCATCTAGAATATAATACTGTGGCTTATGTATTAAACAACGAGCTAGTCCTACTCTTTGTGTTTGTCCAGTAGATAGATTTCCTATTTTAGCATTTTTTATTTCTTCTAAATTTAGTAATCTCAATATTTCTTTTTCTCTTTTGTTTATATCATTCATTTCCATTCCATATAATTTGCCACACATCTGTATTAATTCGTGTACAGATAATCTATTGTATAATTTAGTATTACCAGAAAGAAAGGCTATCTTACTCTTTATATCTAAACTATTTTTTTTATAGTTTTGTCCATCAACTTCAACTGTTCCTTCTGACTGTTCCATAATTCCTGCTAATATTCTTAACATAGTTGTTTTTCCTGCACCATTTGGTCCGAGTATTCCAATTATTTCTCCTTTATCTGCTTTAAATGATACACCATTGACAGCATAAAAGCTTATTTTCTTCTTGTTTTTATCTTGTCTAGTAAATTTCTTTTTTAGATTATTTACTTCTAACATTTTTTCCCCCTTTTATTTTAGAAATTATTTTTTATTCTATCATATCTTAAATTTCTGTCAATAGTTTTTGAAATTGCTCTGTATAAAAAATAAGCTAGCCAGTTATATAATTTATGTATTGTTCCTTTAGAATTTCTCTGAGTATCTCTTTTAAATTCTTACTTCCATATTCAATATTTATTTTTAAATTTTTTTCTTTTTTCATTCTTAATTACTCCTTTTTATAAAATTATAAAATATACAAACTTTTAGGACATTAAGAAGTCTGGTGTATGATTTCCAACTATATGTCCTTCATTAATCATTCGCTCCACTAATTCTGGTGCAGTATTTAAATAATGTGATGTTATAAAAAAAGTTGCTTTTATGTCATTATCTTTTAAAGTATTTAATATCTTTTCTGTATAGCCAGCCTCATATCCCTCATCAAAAGTCAGATATATCTTCTTATCAGTATCTTTTCCTAAACAAATCCCACTATTTTCTTCCAGCATTTTTTTATTAGCCTCTCCAACATCTGGTTGTAAATTATTATTTGCTCTTTTTATTCCCCATCCAATTGTTTTAGAATTTTCTACACTTGCCGATGTTTTTAATATTTGATTATCATTAATTGTAAATATACTCATTGCAAATATTGCTACTGTTAATATTGTCATTATTATTATCTTTTGTTTTTCTTTCATATTTTTTAATATTTCCATTTTCTCCTCCTAACTTTTATATTAAAAGGTATTTTTATTACTGAGATTTTATGAATATTTTGAAAAAAAATACCAAAACAAAGTATTTTTCACACTTCATTTTGATATCTTTTATATATATTTTAATCTATGTATTCGTAATCAACTCCATTAACACATAGTTTTTCAGTATTTTTGTTTACTTTCATTACTATATATTTTTGGTCCATTAATGGCCAATCTCTATATGGATTTGCTTTCCCCTCTTCAAAATCTACATCAACTTTAATATTTAATTTATCACCTTCATAATAATAATCTTTTAATTTTATACTTTTTATTTCTATCGAATCAGTATATGTTTCCTCATATATTTTGAATACAAAATATTTTTGATTTTTTTCTTCATAACTATAAAACATCCACTTTTTGCTTTTCAAAATTTCATCCTTTTCACTATTAATATTAGGAATTTCATCAGATATAGTCCATGAGTTTGCTTTATGTTTTATTATTCCTAACTTAAAAATAGCTCCTCCTATTAATATTATCAAAATTAAAATTCCTAAAACATATTTTACTTTTTTCATATCCTATCCCTCCTATAATTTATTGGTTGTCAGTTTTGTTTATTTATTATATATTATAACATATATTGGAATTTTATGCCACATTTTAAATTCATTTAGCATTTTCCATTTTTTTCTATTTTCTCTTTTTACATTTTTTAACATATTTATTTAATATATTTATTTCAATCATTCCTTATATACCAATAGTTACAAGCTTTTTATTCATATTGTCTATTGACAATTTTCAATTTTTGTATTATATTATATTTTATATTTCTTGCAGAAATTGTAAATTTTTTATATTTAGGAGGTTTTTATGTTAAATTTTATTCTTTGTGATGATGAAGCAAATATGCTTGATAGACTTTCGTTACTATTTGAAAAAACTTTTATAAAAAATGATTTTGATGCTAAAATTGTTTTGAAAACTTCTGATTATAAAGAAGTTCTATCGTTTATGTCTTCTAACTTAGTTAATGTTGTAGTTTTAGACATTGAGTTTAAAAATTCCAATATTAGTGGACTTGATATAGCAAGTAAAATTAGAGAAATTAATAAAGAGTGTTATATCATTTTTATTACTAGCCATTTTGAATATTTAATGAAAGCTTATGATTATAAAACTTTTGCTTATCTTTTTAAGAGTGCAATAAGTATTAATACTCTTACTAATACTTTATCTAGATTGTTTGATGATGTTCATAGCAATTCCAGAAAATTTTTAAAGATTGATAATAAAGGTACTTTTATCGATTTAAATGATATTCAATTTATCGAAAAAGACGGCATGAAACTTATTTATCATACTCTTCATGGTAATTTTACTACTTATAATTCTTTTTCAAAAATAGAAGATAGATTACCATCTAATTTTGTCCGTTGCCATAAATCTTTTATTGCCAATATTAATACTATTTCTAACATTTCTTTATTGAATAATTCTATTATTTTTAAGAATAGCGAAATTTGCTATATTGGACCAAAATATAAAAATTCTTTTATGGAGGTGATTAATTATGATACAGTTCCTAAATAATTTTGCTTCTTCTTTTGATATAACTAATTTTATATATTTCCTATTTTACATTATTGAAAGTTACTTATTTATCACACTGCTTTTATCTATTTTTAATGTAAAATCAACACATACAAAAAAATTTTTATGTGTTCTTCTAATAATAAGTGTGAGCACTATCAGTTCAAAAGTTATACCTTCACCTTTTAATGTTATATTAAACTATTGTTGTGTATCACTATTAGTTACATTCATCTTCAGTCTTAACATTTTGAAAAGCTTCACATCACTAATGATTACTAGTTTTATTTTTGGATTACTAAATATATTCTTAGAAAACCGCTATCTAGACCTTCTTAATATATCGCCTGATACTTTTATAAATACTCCTATTTATCGAATCCCTTACTTAATACTTTTGTACTCGTCTTTAGTATTTATCATTATATTTTCGAAAAAGTTTAGAAAAATAAAATTTTCATTAGACTGGCTAGACTCTTTAGATAAAAGAACTATAGCTATTTTATGTTTGAATTTAGTACTAGGTTTTTTGACTTTATTCATTCAGTTACTAATAACTGCGTATTATTTAGAGATAGTTCCTTTAATTATAAGCATTTCTAATTTTGTGTTGTTAGTTGCATTCTTTATATTAAGCTTATATAGTTTTACTCATATAATAAAACTTGCTTCTACTCAAAAACACTTAGAATATGCAGAAGAATATAATAAATCTTTGCAAATTTTATATGATAAAGTTAGTGGATTCAAACATGATTTTGATAGTATAATCTTTTACCTAAATGGCTACATAGAAGCCGATGATATGTCAGGTTTAAAACAATATTTTGATGAAATTAAAAAAGATTATAAAATAGCACATAATTTATCTTTAATAAATCCAAATATTATAAATAATCCTGGAATTTATAGCTTACTTAATAATGAATATTTTAAAGCTTCAACTTTAGGTATAACATTTGATATCGATGTTTCACTAAATATAAATTCTTTAAATATTAATATGTATAAATTTTCTCGCGTTTTAGGTATTTTAATTGATAATGCTATTGAGGCTTCAGAAAAATGTGATGATAAAATTATTGAACTATCTTTTATCCGTGAAAATCACAATAGTAGATCTATAATTTCAATCAAAAATACCTACTCAAATAAAACTGTTAATATCAGTGAGATATTCGAAAAAGGAATGTCTAGCAAAAAAGAACATTTTGGTATTGGATTATGGGAAATTAGGAGATATGTTAAAAAAAGTAAAAATCTAGATTTAAAAACAATAAAAACCGAGAAATTTTTCATTCAGAATTTTTATATATATGATTCATAATAGAAGTGGCCTTTACACTTCTATTTTATTGCAAATTAAAAGAAAACTTCTTATGAAGTCTTCTTTCTTTGAATTGATTTTTAATGTTTAAGAACATTCTCCTTTTTAGGGATTAATCTTTTTTAATCAAAGAAGCTGGCATTTTTGGTTGATGTCCCCACCAAAATATCATACATGCTGTATTTGTTGATTTTGCATACTTTTCTGCCATTCTTGCTAATAATTTCATCATAATTAATTCCCCCTTCTTTTGTAAAAAATATATAATATAAGAGTAGTTGCAATGACTCTCACATTATCAAATTAAATATTTGCATATACTTCATGTCCATATTTATTATCTGTAATTTTATATGCAATTCTAGTTATTGTTAAAGTTTGAATAAAATCGCCAAATATTATTATTCCTGATATAGTAGGATTACTTATCGTAATAGCAATAATAAATTCTACTGTTAATATTATGTATGAAAATATTTGTTTTTGCTTTCTTTCTTTTTTTCTTAATATTGGCACATTTTCTGTGTCAGCTGGTGCATACAGTTTTACCATAATCATACAAAATGTCCAAATGATAGTTGCCATAATATATTTGCTTGTTGACATTAATATCACATATTTTCCAAGTAATGCTGAACCACTATATAATATTAAAGTATAAATTATACAACCTATATGTGTTTTCATATGTACTCCACCAGAAAACATTCTATATGGTGCAATTATTAATACTGACATTAATGTAAGTTTAAATATTCCTAGGAAATATGCAATAATTAAAATTATTACACCTTTTGGTAATTCTCCTATTATATTTTGTAACCCATACATTATTATCTCTGCCTTTTCATCATCTACCTCTGGCATTTCTTTTCTGATTCTATTGGTTAGATATGTGCATATTTTATCTATCACTTTTCTCACCTCGCTCTTATCTTTAGTACAATTAAAATTTATCATTTTTCAAAACCTTTTTCACATTTTGTTTACAAAAAATCTTTTTGCTTTGATAAAAAAACTTGATTTTTATTTCATATATTGTTTTGGCATTTTCATAAACTTTTTATATGTAATCTATATATTACATATAAAATTTTCCAGTTAATAAAAATTCTCAAAATATTAAATGATACTAATATTAAAATCAAAGAAATGCTTGTAAAAGAATTATTGATACCTATAATAGGATTTATAAATAAATAAAAAAAGAACGATTAGAAAAAGAAAAGTTTAATGAGTTATCTAATAATGTTAAGTGAATCTTAAAATATAGAAAATACAGATAAAAATATGAATAAAATTAGGAAATCTCGGCAGTTATAAAATGAAATAATTTTATGGTTTTAGTGAAAGTTTTTCCTACTAAAAATTATACTATATTAGGCAGGGTAATTTCATCAAATATTACAAATAGCAAAATTTTGTAATATTTGAAAAAATATGATACAATTCTATCGGTGATAGAAATGAGTATGAATGAAATATTTAATATGTATTTTGGAATAATAGATGATGATCATTAGGACAAATACCAGTAGATAGTAAAAGCAATGAAATACCCGCAGTAAGAGATTTAATAGATATGATGAATATCGAAGGAATTGTAATAACAGCGGATGCAATGCACTGCCAAAAAGAAACAGCAGAAAAAATAATAGATAATAAAGGAGACTATGTGTTGCAATTAAAAGCAAACCAAGGAAGATTTTACGAAGAAGTATATGCGATGTTTGATGAAAAATATATGGATGAAAGCAATAAAGATTGTGAATATGAAATATACAGTACATTAGAGAAAAATCACGGAAGAATAGAGAAGAAAACATGTTATGTATTGAAAGAAGTAGAATTTTTTACAGACTATTTAGTAGAATGGAAGGGATTAAAAAAGATATTCACAATAAAAAGAGAAATTGAAAAAGAAGGAAAAAAGACACAAGAAAATATGAATATATTAAGAAAAATAGGAGTCGGAATACACAAAAATTATTTAAAAGGAAAAAAGTAAACAGTTAAATCAAATATGTTTAACTGCTTACTTAATGATGGGTATTTATTAGAAATATTACAAAATTGTGCTATTTTGTAATATTTGATGAAATTACCCTGGGAAATTTTGAGAATTAATTGTAAAAATCTTGAATTTATGATAATATGTTACCAATAGTTCAAAAATTCTACAAGGAGGTATTTCGATATATGGATAATAACAAATTAGATACAATTACAAACTTGTTTGAAGAAAAAGAAATTAGAAGTATTTGGAATAGCGAAAAAGAGGAATATTTTTTTAGTGTGGTTGATGTTATAAGTGCATTAACAAATAGTAATGACCCAGCACATTATTGGAGAACTCTTAAATCAAGAATGATTCAAGAAGGAAATCAAACCGTCACAAATTGTGACACTTTCAAATTAAAAGCAAAAGATGGAAAAATGAGAAATACTGATATGCTAGATACACAAAACATTTTGAGGCTTATTGAATCTATACCATCACCTAAAGCAGAACCTTTCAAAATGTGGTTAGCTGGTTTAGGTAATGAACGAATAAATGAGGTATTTGATCCAGAGCTAGCAATTAATCGTGCTGTAAACTATTATCGTAATAAAGGTTATAGTGATGAATGGATTAAGAAAAGATTAACAGGCATTGTTGATAGATTTAAATTAACAGATATATGGAAAGATGGTGGTGTTGAAAAACCAATTGAATATGCCATGCTTACTAATGAAATATACAAAGGTTGGTCTGGAATGAAAGCATCAGAATATAAAAAATTAAAAGGTTTAAGAAAAGAATCTTTAAGAGATAATATGACTGATATTGAAGTCCTTCTTACAGATTTAGGAGAAATAGCTACTCGTGATATTGCACAAACAGAGCATCCACAAGGATTTAATGAGAATATAAATGTTGCAAAACGAGGAGGACAAGTTGCAAATGATGCCAGAAAATCATATGAAAAACAAACTAAAAAATCAGCAATTTCAAAAAATAATGCATTAAATTATAAATATGTAGCTGACGAAAAATTAATTGAAGATAAGAAATCTAAAAAAAAATAATTTGCTAAATTAATTGTTATAATTTACTTTCTATGATAAAATTTTAAATGATAATAATATGTTATGGAGAAATTTTAATGCCAAAAATCAAAGATAATATTATAAGAGTGTTTAATCGAATATTTAGAAGAAATAGTTTTCCGATGCTTGCAAATGTTTCTAAGCAGAATTATGATGAATATCATACTACATATGATACATTGTCAAAAATATTTGGAGAATTAGATGATATAGATGCCTACCTTGTAGGTGGCATTTCTTCTGCAATTCAAACTAATCAAGATTTGTATAGACAAAATAGTGACATAGACATTATGTGTAAAGAAGAAGATTTGCCTAAGATAATAAAAAAATTACAAGAAATCGGATATAGTATAGAAGATAAAAGAGGAATAAAAACTAATAATATTATAGACATAAATGGAGATTTTAAAGTTGGATGTCATGATATAAATACAAGTATAAAGAATAGCAATTTATTAGGTGTCGGATTATTTGTTTATAAAATAAAAAATGATGAAGTAACAACATATAGCTATGCTCTTGATGAAAGAATTGGAAGATTTGTTGGTACAGAAAAAGTAATACCTAAAGAATTATTTGATATGATATATAATAATACACCAGTTGATTATAAAGGTATTAAATTAAAAACTCAATCAAAAGAATATACTTATATGTCTAAAAGCAGAGGAACAAGAGAGAAAGATAAATTAGATGCTTCAATTATTGAACCTACATTAGATGAAAAATCAATGGAAAAAATATCTAAAATAAGAGAATTAGAAGCTAGAACAAAGGAGTATAAGCTCGTATTTGACAAAGATGGAAAAATTGAGTCAAGACATAGAGTGCCTTCACTTGAAGATAAAGTTAATTCCTTTTTAACTTCTTTATATATAAGTAGTTCAACAAAAACACCACAACAAATTGTAAATGATGTATTACAAAGTGAGCAATATAGTAGAGTAATTATTGAGCATCCTGAAATTAATTCATTAATAAACGAATGGCAAGAAAAAGCTAAACATTATACGTATAGGGACAAAATAAGATTAATTAATATAGATTATTCACAAAAATTGCAAGGCTTTGATAAAAAAGCAATAGATAATGCTTTGGATTTTTTGCAGAGAAGGCATCAAAATCATGGAAAAAATAATGATGATATTGAATTAGACCCGGAGGCATCTAAAATATTTGAATTAATGACAGAATACGAGCAATCAATAAAAAGAATTTTTGTTGATAACAATATTGATATTACACATATAACCAGTATTGCTCCTGAAAAGTTAGAGGGTGGAGTATTAAGAAAGTCTATTGATAGAGCTAATAATTACGAAACGGAAAGAGTTAATGGTGTATTTGCCTCTTCTTCTCCAATTGATGGAAATAATCCTTATATTGCTCGCAATAGTTCAGGAATGATTATATTAGGAAAATCAACATATATTTATGGAAATAATAATATTGAAGTAACTCAAGATTCAAAAGGTAAAAAACATGCTATGTTAAGACAGCCAAATTATATTTATCATATAAATCCTGATAGATTTAATCCAGTATGTAACTTAACTATTGATCCAAGAAGTCATGAGCCTATTTTTGAATTTTCAGAAGAATGGATTTCAGATTCAGAAATTGATATATTAGACCATAGTCAAGTTAGAAGCATTGAGCAAGTAAAAGATGTAACAAGTTTATTAGAACACTATACGATTTTATGTGATACACAAAGTCAGGGAATTAGTATGAAGGCTAGACATTCTAAAACTAAAGATGAAGCATTAAAGTTCATTGCAACGAAAATAAAAGATGGTAGTGTTAGAAATATAAATCAAGAAACTGGAATAAATGATAGGGATTTATCAAGTACTGAAAGATAAATATTATATAAATATAGATTTTAGGGTGAGTAAAAAAATTTTACTCACTCTTTTACTAACTAACAGTTAATCAATTCAGAATACATAATTTCTTCAGCAGAATACTTATAATTATTCATAAGTCCAACCCATTTTAAAGGGTCAGTATCTTTCAAATTTTCATCAATAGGATTTTTATCTAGCATTTGTTTCATTAAAATTTCGAATTTTTCTTTAGCTTGTTTATCAGTATCTATAATATGTTTTCTTAAAGTACCCTCTAAAAGCATTATAGTATAATCTGCCTTTTTATATTTTTTCAAATATTCTAGTCTTAAATGACCATACTTTCCAATATGATAATTTTTTTCGTATTCATCTTCTGCTAAATATAAGTCTGGAATATAATAATCTCCTTCTTTATGATAAGTTATTTCTTTCATAACTTAAAACCTCCTTTAACTATCTTCGCTACAAAATGAATTAAAATTCTATATCATATCCAACTGTCAAAACACCAATAAAATAAGGAAGAACTAAATAAGAACTATTTTGTCCTTATTTAAGTTCTCCCTTGCCCGCTTTTTTTATATACTTATAAAACTATCAATTATATGTTTTTCCAAAAATTGTAAGATTACACCTCAAATATTAATATCCCTTAAAATACACCATGTCCCATTGCTATCTGGCAAGCATTTAAATGTAATTTCTTTTTTAGAAATAGGATGTTCTATTGTAAGCTCATATGCCCATAATGCTATTTGTTTTCCTTTTCCTCTTTTTCCATATTTCTGATCTCCAAATATACTGTGACCAGAATGTGCTAATTGGACTCTTATTTGATGGTGTCTACCTGTATGAAGATTCACTCTAACTAATGATAAATCTTTAATTTCATTATATGCTAGCACTTCATAATCTAGCTTAGCATATTTTGCATTTTTCTTATCTGCATTTACAACTTTACTCATATTATTTCTTTCATCTTTATATAAATAATCTTCCAAAGTTCCATTTATTTGCTCAAATTTTCCATCTACAACTGCCAAATATTTCTTTTTAAAAGTCTTTTCTCTTATTTGATTACTCAGCCTAGATGCTGATTTTGATGTTTTTGCAAATACCATTACGCCTCCAACTGGCCTATCTAATCTATGTACTAATCCAAGATATACATTTCCAGGTTTATTATATTTTTCTTTTAAATATTTTTTTATTATTGTTAACATATTCACATCTTCTGTTTTATCAGCTTGTGATGGAATATTAGGTTCTTTTCTGACTACTATAATATGGTTATCTTCATATAATACTTTTAGATTTTGCATTCTAATTCTCCCATCTTCCAAAAATTCCACAAGGTAAAATTAAATTTGATTTTTCCATTGGTAATCCAACTTCTCCTGATGAAACTTTTCCTTTATATTTTTTACAAACTGTAAGATTTAAAATATTTTCTAATACTTTACTTGATATTCCTGTAGTATATGAGTTTATTAAGAAAAATAATGGTTTGTCTGAAAGTACATTTGTACATAAGTCAACTAAATCATATATATTATTTTCAAACTGCCAAACTTCCCCATTTGCTCCCCTTCCATATGATGGTGGGTCCATTATAATAGCATCATATTTGTTGCCTCTGCGTATTTCTCTATTTACAAATTTTACAACATCATCGACTATATATCTAACAGGTCTTTCTGCTAAACCTGATGATGCAATATTTTCTTTTGCCCATGTTACCATTCCTTTTGAACTGTCAACATGGCAAACAGTTGCTCCAGCCGAAGTGCAAGCAACTGTTGCACCTCCTGTATATGCAAATAAATTTAATACTTTTATATTTCTTTTAGATTTTTTTATTTTATCTATCATCCAATCCCAATTGACTGCTTGTTCTGGAAATAATCCTGTATGTTTAAATCCCATTGGTTTTATATTAAATGTTAAGTCTTTATACTTTATTTGCCATTGGTTTGGTATTTTTTTCTTATATTCCCATGCACCTCCTCCTGTTTTACTTCTATGGTATGTTGCATTTATATTTTTCCATTTTTCTGGATATGTTTTTTCTTTCCAAATTATTTGTGGATCTGGTCTTGCTAATATAACTTCTCCCCATTTTTCTAATTTTTGTCCATCTGCCATATCAAGTATTTTATAATCTTTCCAATTTTCTGCTATATTCATTTTTATTCTCATTCCTTCCCTTTAAGACATATACTAATCTCGTTTTAGTATATCATATATGTTTTTATCTGTAAATGCTTGATTTATAAGATTTTTCGCGTAAAACAACTCGTATAGTATTAACTATACGAGTTGTAACCGAACCTTATTATATGATGTTACTTAATGTACTCCACTGAGCACAATTTTTTATTAACTGCCCAGTTTTCCATTTCCTCTTTTTTTAATTCTTCTGCTGGATTAAATGTTACCCAGCAAATAACACCAGCCCACCGTATTTCTGCATATTTTCCAGCTTTTACTGACTGGTTAAATTCTCTAATGGTGCTTTGTCTTCTAGGAATATATGTTCCTTTTATTACTATTGATTTAGCACCATCTCTTTTGCCTTTTTCTTTCAACTCCTTAACCCATTTCAATTTTTGTTTTTCTAATATGTAGCAGAAGATTGTATCAATGTCTTCAAGCATTAATAACGCTTGATCTATGATTTCTTCTTGATTAATCGAGATTTTAAGAATCTCCATTATTGTTTCTTCTAATGATGGAAATTCTTCTTCTTCCCAATATCTGTTCCACTTTTTTCGGAATTTTGTGTCCCATTTTTCTTTTTTTTCTTCTATCATTTTTCTTAATTTCCGGTATTTCTTTTCAATTCTCTTTTTGGTCATAAATTCTTTTACTTTTTTAAACATTTTTTATCCTCCTGTTCTTTTTTACTGCATAAAAATGTTTTACCATAGTTTCCTTGCTGTTATTGATTGGAAAATAACCTCCTTTCGGTTTTTAATATCTATACAAAAAGGCCTTTGCCTTGATTCTTAATAATTCTACCATAAATGTCTAAGTATGTCAATATTTATGTAAATTGTTGTATGCAAGTTTGCCTAAAACAACTCGCATAGTATTAACTATGCGAGTTGCCACCGGATTATAAAACATACTCTACTGAGCATGTTTTTTTACTCAGTCCCCAATTTTCAATAATTTGGGGAGTTAATTCCTTATAAACTGGAAATGTTACCCATATGGAAAACAATCCAGAAATAACAATCTGAGAAGTTTCACCATTCTTCACATGTTTCTTAAATTCTCTGACATTTTCTACATTTTCTGGAAAAATGTCTTTTCTTCTGATGATAACTCCTTTTGCACCAATATCTCTACCATGAGCTACAACTTCCTCGAGCCACTGCATCTTTCTTTTTTCATTGACCTTTTCATATGCAATGAAAAGATTTTTCAAAATTCTAATTTCTTCTTCCATCGCCTCAAAGGACTTTTTCGATAAATCCATGCATGCCATAACGGCTTGCTCTAATTCTGGGAATTCATTTTCATCCCAGTCTTTAATCCAACGTTCTCTAAAATAGCCATTCCACTCGGATTCAGCCTCTTTCTTGAGATTTTTTAATTCAAGCATTTTACCCTTGAATCTTTTGTTGGTTACTCTTTCTTTTAACATATCACTTAACATCATGTTCTTCTCCTCTTTTTCTGATTTTGCAATGTTAAAAAATGTTAAATTTTTGTTCATATTTTTCCTCCTGTATGTACTGATATGTTATTGTTACTAAAAAAAGATTTACCTCCTTCCGGTTTTAATATCTATATAAAAAGGCTTTTGCCTTGACTATTAATATTTTACCACAAATTTTCAGCAATGTCAATATTTATGTAAATTTAACTTTGTTTGCTTATATCCCTCCTCATAAATCTTAATAATATTACTATTATCCAATAATGGTGTTTTTCTTAAATTAATTGTCACTAACTTATCTATTCCATCTTTTTCATACATAGACAATTCTCTTCCTTGCAATTCTATTGCTCTTTCGGCAACTTCTACAAGATTTTTGCAACATTGATTTTTTTCTAAAATATTATCAAACGAAATACCATATACTTCATCAGCTCCAATTTCTTTTAACCCTTTCCATGGTAAATTTTCTCTAGTACCTCCATCTATCAATTGAATTCCATCATATTTACATGGTGAAAAAACAACAGGAAAACTACAACTTGCTCTTACCGCTGTTGATATTGATATATCTGTAATGTATTTTGTATTATCTAAAAGATTTGCTCTTATTTCTTTAGACGAAGCTATATATACTGTACCCTTTTGTAAATCTACCATTGAAATCATTAATGGCATTTTTATTTGATTTATGTTATCAATTTTCTGTTTTTCACATATCTCTTTTATAATTTTCTCAATAACTTTTCCACTATTTAATCCATCTATAACCAATTTTCTCATAAACAACAATCCAAAAAGCATTTTAAAAATTTGTTTCCATTCTACATATGTTATTTTTTTATAATATTTATTAAACATTTTCCACATTTCATCACTACTATATCCCAAAGCGTACATAGTTGCAACTATACTGCCTGATGATGCTCCTGATACACAATCAAATTTTATCCCTTCTTCTTCAAGTGCTTTTAATGCTCCTATATGTGCAGCAGCTTTTATACCACCACCTGATAATGCTAATCCTCTCATAAATTCCTCCTTTTGGTATAATTTTATGAATGATTAGCTAGTACATATTCAAAATTTATATCTTAATAAACTGTGCCATTCTAAAAATTTCATAAATCATAAAAAAATTAACTCCTGTAAGAACAAAAAAAGAAATTACTGCAAAAGAAAATACTTTGTGCTTTTTAAAAAACTTCATAAAAAAACCCCCTTTAATCAACTTGTCCGTAATAATATGTATATGTAGAATTTTTAAATATATTCTTAAAAAAAGCTATTTTTTATCGCAGTAATCTACAAACTTTTTTATTTATTTAATTCAGTTAATATTTTTTTAGCCAAACTCTCATTAATTCCTTTTATTTTAGTTAATTCATCTATACTAGATTTTTTAACCTTTTCTACACTACCAAACTGTTTTAATAGTGCCATTTTCTTAATTTCACCAATTCCATCTATCTTATCTAAATCAGATTTTGTAATATCTTTATCTCTTAATTTTCTATGATAAGAAATTGCAGTATCATGAACTTCATCTTGAAATTTAGTTATTAGATTTTTTAGTTTTTCTGATATTTCTAGTTCATTTCTCTTTTCATCCATTAAGGCCCTTGTCTGGTGTTTATCATTTTTTACCATGCCAAAAACAGGTATATTTAGTTCATATTTAGCAACTGCCATTTTTGTAGCGCGTATTTGTGTAATTCCTCCATCTGCAAAAATAACATCAGGAAGTCTTCCAAAACCTGTATTATTTTCTCCTAACGAATGATTTAATCTACGTGTTATTATCTCTTGCATACATTTTGGGTCATCTTGCCCATATACAGTTTTTACTTTAAAACGCCTTGATAAATTTCTTTTTATAACTCCATCCATCATCACACACATTCCAGCAACTATATATTCTCCTGATATATTCGAGATATCATATGTTTCTATTTTTCTTGGTAATTTATCTAGTCCTAAAACTTCTTTTAATTCTACCAAAATTTCACTTTTATCTCTTTCTCTGTTATCTAAAGTTATTTTTGCATTATTATCTGCCATCTCAACAAATCGTAATTTTTCGCCCTTTTTTGGAGATTTAATTTCAACTTTTCTTCCCGCTTCTTTAGTTAGCCATTTTTCTATTGCATCTTTATCTTCCAATTCCTCTTTGACCATTATTTTACTTGGTAGATTTTGATTATCCAAATAATATTGTTTTATAAAACCTGATATTATTTCTTTATCTTCCATTTCTTTTAAGTCCTGAAAGAAATAATGTTCTCTTCCAACCATCTTACTTCCACGCACAAAAAATATTTCTACACATACCTCTATTTCAGATTTTGCAATTCCTATTACATCAATATTATTTTCTGAAATGTTCGAAACTTTTTGTTTTTCATTTACTCTTTGAATTGCTAGCATCCTGTCCCTAATATATGCTGCTTTTTCAAAGTTCATTTTATTTGCCTCTTCTAGCATTTGTGCTTGTAAATCTTTTAAAACTTTATCTATTTTTCCTTCTAAAATATCTATTATTTCATCTATTTGTTTTCTATAGTCCTCTTTAGAAATATATCCCATACATGGTCCTAAACATCTATTTATGTGATAATTTAAACATGCTCTTGTTTCTGACCTAAAGTTCTTGCATTGACGAATTTTATACTTTTGTTTTATAAAATCTACCATTTCTTTTGCTGCACCTGGATTTGCATATGGACCAAAATACTTTGAACCATCATTTACAATTCTTCTTGTTATTACTACATTAGGATAATCTGATTTTACATCTATTTTTATATATGGATATGTTTTATCATCTTTTAATAGAACATTGAATTTAGGTCTATTTTTCTTTATTAAATTGCATTCTAATATTAGTGCTTCTGCCTCATTATCAACAACTATGTATTCAAAATGATCTATTAATGATACCATTCTTTTTATTCTTTCAGTTTTGTCTGTTTTTCTAAAATATGACCTTACTCTATTTTTTAAATTGATTGCTTTTCCTACATATATTATTTTGTCATTAACATCATGCATAATATAAACACCAGGTTTATCTGGTAACATTTTTAATTGTTCTTCTATATTAAACATTTCTCTTCACCTACTCTATTATAATAAACTATTTTTACGCTTTTTGCAATATATTTTTTATTTTCACTTGCTACATTTTTCAGTTTGGTGTAATATAATATGGTAGATTGAGATATACAAATAGTAGTTTAAAAAGCGCCAGGACTGTTATCAGTTGACGAGGTCTAGAGTTATCGAAATATTCGGCGGATGCTCTAGTGGATAGCTTAATCCAAAGTGTTAATAAAAAATTAGTAGTGATACTAAAACAAATATTAATACATAAGCTGTATATTTCAATTCCACAAAATTTATATTATAAGGAGGTTCTACTTATGTGTGGAATTATTGGATATATAGGGAAACAAAAAGCTAGCCCTATACTAATTAATGGTCTTTTAAGACTAGAATACAGAGGATATGATTCAGCAGGAATTTCTACTGTTGAGCCTAATGGTTTATCTATTATGAAAGATAAAGGAAGAGTTAAAAATCTTTACAATTTAGATGG
>CAKPKI010000002.1 GCA_934167135.1 uncultured Clostridia bacterium | reverse complement strand
GATGTGGATATTGTAGTAAGAACTGAGGATGTAATTGGTGGGGTTAAAATTGTTGAGGTGAAGTGTGCCTTGGAAGAAGCATTAAATAAGAAAGTTAATATAATTACAACAGGAAGTATAAAAGACTTATTACTAGAAAATGAGGACTTAGAAGAGGTCTTAGTTTATAGTGCAGATTCAAAATAATGTAAAATAATAAGTATTTGGGTAGGATTAAATTTCTATAATTTAATTAACATAAAACACTAAAAACATAGAATATGTTGTAAAAAAATTAAAAAAGAATTAGGAAAAATTAAGAGGGATTGAAAAATTTAATATTGATGTTAATGATATAAATGGCATATAATGATTTAATTCATGCACAATTTAAGGATGTTAATAATCTGGCTGAGCATTATTATACGATTCATGTGTAATTGTATATAAAATAGGATAAAATTTATTATAGTAAACATGTTAATATTTATCTATAAAAAGATTAATAATTAATATAGTTATTAAATAATAATTGACAAAAGTCTAGTACAATTTGATGTATTAGACTTTTATTTTTGACAAGGTTTATCTATTTTAATAGTATTAATATTTTTTTGTTATGATAATGCGAAATTTGTTGAAAAAAATCATTTATATATGATATAATTATATTAATTATGTGAAAAAAGGAGAGATGAAATGAGGCATAAAATTATTCTTTGGTATAATAAAAATAAACAAATGATTTGGAAGATTATTGTAATAATGATAATTTCGATATTTTTAATAAGAAGTATGGTACACATACTGAAAAAAAATATGGAGCAAGAACAAACCGACATAATAAAGTCACAAAAAAATACAGATGTTGAACTAAATTCTGTTACATTGGATGAGAACAGATCAACTGTATCAGGAAAAAGTATGACGAAAACACAAATAAATGGTGTGACTAAAATAGACGAATTTATAAATTGTTGCAATAATAATAAAATAAATGAAGCGTATGAATTGCTTTCAGAAGATTGCAAAAGTGAGATGTATCCTACAATAGATGAATTTAAAAAGTATTATTACGATAAGATATTCAATGGTAAAAAGAAAAATATTTCTGTTGAAAATTGGGTGGGATATATATACAAAGTAAAATATAATGATGATGCTTTATCAACCGGAGTGTATAATACTGACAATACAATACAGGATTATATTTCGATTTCTAAAAATACAAATGATGAAATGAAACTTAATATAAATAGTTACATAGGAAAACAGGAAATAAATAAACAAAGTAGTGAGAAAAATGTTAATATTAAAGTGCTAGAGAAATATCAATATATGGATTATGAAATATACTCATTTGAAGTTACTAATAATTCAGATATTATGATATTACTAAATAATAACAATAATGCAGATGCAATGTATTTAAGAGATGAGAATAAAATACAATATCCTGCATATACACATGAAATATCAGAAGCAGAACTAAAAATAGCATCAGGAGAAACGAAAAGAATAAGAATAAAATATTATAATAAATATAGTTCGAGCAGAAAAATAAAAAGTATTGTGTTTTCGAAAATTATATTAAACTATTATGCCTATATAAATTATCAAAATGTAGGATATTATAAAAATTATGGAATAATAGAAATTGATATATAAAGGAGTAGAAAATGAATAATTTTTTAGAAAAAGTAAAGAAAAAGAGAAAGATAATTCTTATTCCTATGCTCATAGCGGTACTGATAGCCTCAACATCGACATATACTACTGTTGAAAACGATGCAGTTTATAAAGAGGGCAAATTATCAAATACGCCATATGCAGTGCAACAGTATATAAGCAATGTAAATATTGATGGAGATGGAAATATTGTAGCAGGAAAGACAGCAAAAGAATTATGGGACGAAATGAAAAAATATGGAAGTAGGGTAAATAAATATTTAAAAAATCCAGAAGAACTGCAAAGATTAATAAATGCACAAAGAATAACTGATTATTTGGACACAAGAGAAAATCCAGATGAAAAAATCGATTGGGATGCTATAAATAAAGATGTTAATTCTAAGGCTATACAGGGAATTGTGAAACTAAAAAGAGCAAAATCGGATGGAAGTATTCTGACAATGACATATGTAGATCCTGAAACTTTTCAATCATATATAAATAATTATAACAGTTCAGGAACAGAAGAAGCTAAACAGAAAGCTTTAAAGCATTTTACATTGGAAAGAGGATATAAATCAAGTTCAAGTTTTGGAACAGGAGAATCGATCACTGCTGGAACAGAAATCAATATACCAAGTGGACTAGGGTCTGCTCATACATATATGGGATGGCAAATGATTACAGCTACAACATCTACTCAATATAAATTAAGAGAGCAAGCTGGAATGAATTTTGATCAAGAAGGGTTTGGAAGAATAAATGGACGTTATGTAATAGCGTGTACAACTACATTTGGTGATGTTGGAGATTATATAGATTTTTATCAAGAGGATGGAAGTGTTTTACAATGTATTATTGGAGATATAAAAAATCAAAATGATCCAGGTTGTACAGAATGGGGACATGAAAATGGACAAGTAATTGTGGAATTTGTTGTAGATAAAAGTTCTTGGTATAATTGTAATCATCCTAATCCAGGGCAACAAGGGTTTCACGAAGAATGGAACAAAACTTTAACGAAAGCCATAAATGGTGGAAGTTATTTTGATAACCCTAATTTTGGAAGTGACAGTATATCATCAAATGGAAGTAGTACAGGAGGAAGTAGTAATAGTACAAGCGGAAGTAATGTAATGAAATGGCCTACAGATGGAACTACTATTACATCAACATTTGGATATAGAAATGCACCAACAGCAGGGGCATCTACAAATCATGGTGCTATAGACATAGCTGTACCATCAGGAACAAATGTATATGCAGCTGAAGCAGGTACTGTAACAACAGCGGGTTATAGTAGTTCTGGTGGAAATTGGGTATGGATAGATCACGGAAATGGATATATTACTAAATATTTACATAACAGTGTGTTAAAAGTTTCAGAGGGTGATAAAGTTGAAAAAGGACAAGTTATTGCATTATCAGGAAGTACAGGAATTTCAACGGGACCACATGTTCATTTCCAAGTAGAATACAATGGAGAGAAAGTCGATCCTTTGTCATTTAAATATGATAATAATATGGGAGATGGTACAGGAGGAATTGGAGCTGACACTTCTACAGTATCTACAACCAATACATTCTATGCAAAAGTAGCAACTTGGAATGAAATTACGACAACTGTTACTTCAAATGACGATGCAATAGAGCAAAAGAATACTACAGTATATAATATGACAACAACAAAGATTGATTATCAACAATTTATAAGTGGATATCGTATGCCATTTCAATATTTATGGGCTTTATTGGTAACATCACAAGAAAAA
Organism: uncultured Clostridia bacterium; assembly: GCA_934167135.1. Taxonomy (GTDB): domain Bacteria; phylum Bacillota; class Clostridia; order TANB77; family CAG-508; genus CAG-269. Next base: position 42,944 of record CAKPKI010000002.1, on the reverse strand, counting down.
GGATTTGCATTTGATTTAGCAGAGTTAGTATATAATAGTGAAATTGAAATTACAGTACATGATAATTTATCAATAAATACAAATGTAACTACGGATTCATATACAAGACAAACAAAAACAGTTACAGATAATGTAAGGGTAAGAGTACAATATTCTGATACAAGCCAAAGATATGACAACTGGGATACACAACATGAACATCCATACGAAGCAACAACTACAGGAGAATTAATAAAAACAGGAGGACCATTTGAAGCAGAATCTGAGCAACAATATACAACAGTTACAACAATTGTAACAAAAACTAATACTCTTGATGTGAAATTAACAAAAGCTAATGTTTGGATTGTAAACTATAGTCAGGAATTTAAGCTACAAACACCAGACCCAGTAGTAACGCCGACATCGACAAGACAATATGATGATGAGGCATATCCAGAAGAACCAAATAGCACAGACAATAATGATTCAGCTGGATTAGCAGAAGGATTTAGACAATCTGTCTTAAGTGAATATTCTTCAGGTCATACAACGGCAACAGCTACAATAGAAAGCCTTACAAGTAAATATTATAAAAGAATTATAAACAGAACAGTATCAATTGATAATACATTACAGAATACCAAATATATTGCTGAACCAGCAGTTGTTAAAGAAAAAACAGATAAAAAATCAGATGAACCTAATTTTGTTACTGTTTTAATAAAACATAAGACTGCAAAAGGTAAAATTATTAGTGGAAGAAAAATTTTGTATGATATATTAGAAAAATGTCCAGATACAAAAGATATGGTTGACTTAACAAAATATTTACTATACAAGACAACAGGTAAAGATTATGGTGTAACAGAATTTGATTTTTCAATCTATGATCCTGCAAACTTCCAATCTTTGACAGATCAATATGGAGGTAGCAGTAATATAGAGGGCGTGCCAGGACAAATATTTGACTTTTTATTATCAAAAGGTGTTCCAGCACCAGGTGCAGCAGCGATTGTGGCTAATATAGAAAATGAAAGTTCATTTGACCCTAAAGCAACAAATGGAACTCATACAGGTTTATGTCAATGGTCAAATAATAGTAGATTTGTAAAATTAAAAGAATATGCTAATTCAAAGGGAAAAGATTGGTCAGATGTAGAAACACAACTAGAATTCTTATGGAGTGAATTAGAATCATCTTACAAGGAGGTAAAAGATGTTATGATGAATTCAACGACTGAAGCTGACTTGGAATATGCAACATGGTATTGGGGAAGACATTTTGAGGTTTACTTTATAGGAAGTTACAACTCAACTAGAAATCTTTCTGAACAAAAAGAAAGATTTACAGATGCTCAAAAATGGTATAATGAATGGAAAGAAAAACATACAGGAGGAGGTTCTGTAAATGTTCAAGTTGGTGAGGCTGCTAGAATTCAAGGAGATGATGCTAGAATCCAATGGTTGTATGATGGAAATGGAGTTCCACAATCAAAAGAAGAAAATGATAAGTATTTGGAAACATTTCCTGTAGAATATCTTGATATGAATGGAAGTCAGCAGACAATGAATGTTACAATGCACAAAAAATTAAAGACAGAAATTCAAGCAATATTTAAAGAAATGGTAAGTGCTGGATTTAAAGTTATTGGAGGAGATATTAGTTATCGTGATTGGGGAAGTGATGGCGGATATAGAGGAAAATTCTATTATTCGGCACATACATACGGACATGCATTTGATGTCAATCCAGAGCAAAATTATTATATAAATTCAAGTGGAACAACTGTTGGAAGTCATTATAGTCCTGGATCAGACCCATATTCAGTAACACAAGATATTATAAATATTTGGAAACAACATGGATTCTATTGGGGCGGAGATTGGACTTCGCTAAAAGATTATATGCATTTTTCATATTTCAACCATTAGTATATTGTTGTAAGGAGGATTATGATGAACAAGTTAAAAAAAATTATCATTATATTGATTTTATTTATATTAATAATGGTAATACTTATTATAAAATTGAAAAAAAATTCAGACAGTTATAGTATAATGTATAAAGAACATTTAGATGTTATATCCAAAAGTGGTTTTTCAGAAGTTGAGGATTATACAACATATTACACTATAAAAGAAATAATAAACAATTATATATTATATATGAAGCAAATTAATGGTGACCAATATATTGAAAAAGAAAAACTGAATATGTCAGATAAAGAAATTAGTAAGGCATTGCAAGACGAAGGAATATCAGCAATAAAAGAAATATTAGATAAACAATATATAGAAGATATGTCAATTAATGACCAGCTTATAAAAGAAAATGCTAATAAATATAAAAAGAATGGTGATTATAGCAAAGACATTATATATGATTTTGAAATAGAAGAACTAGAAAGAACATATTTTGATGAAAATATATCAATTATAATAGTTAATTCACAATTAAATAATAAAGAATTAAATATTATAATAAAATTAGATAAGTTAGAAGAAACATATTCAATATTTTTAGAAGACTATATAAAAAAGTATAACTACAACAAAGATATGAATAAAGACGATATTAATATTAATGATAGCGAAATTGAAAAAACCGAGTATAATAGTTATATGAGAGTAGATACCTCAGATAAAAATATTGTTTCACAATATTTTTCGGAATATAGAATGAAAATGTTGAATAATACAGAAAAAGCATATGAACTATTAGATGAGGAATATAAAAAAGTAAAATTTGGAAATTATGAAAATTTTGAAAAATATGTAAAAGACAATAAGAATCAAATATTATATGGAAGTATAAATAAATATCAAACTTATGAAAGTAATGGAATAAAAGAATATGTTTGTATTGACAATAATGGAAAATATTATATTTTTAATGAAAACAATGTAATAAATTATGATGTTATACTTGATACATATACAATTGATTTGCCAGAATTTCTGGAAAAATACAATAGTAATAGTGATGATAAAAAGGCTGGTATGAATATTCAAAAAATATTTGATGCAATAAATGATAGTGATTTTGGTTATGCATATAAAAAGCTAGACAGTACATTTAAGCAGAATAATTTTCCTACAGAGGAATTATTTGAAAAATATGCAAAACAATATCTTTTAAATACGCAAGTAAAATATGATAATTGTGAAAAAAATGGAGAAATATATATATATGATGTAACTTTGACTAAAGATAATGGAGATACATTAAAAAAGAAATTTATAGTAAAACTTCTTGAAGGAACAGACTATGTATTTTCACTAAACATACAATAAAAAAGGCTCATTTATATGAGCCTTTTTTATTGTATTAAGTCGAAAAAAGTTTTTTTTACGAAAATTTTATATAAAAAACTTGCAAGTAAAAATAGAATATGATATAATTTTTATAAAATAGAGTAAAGATTGCAAATGGGGTGAGGCAAGATGAAAAGAAAAATTGTAAAGATAGTATTAATATTTACACTACTTTTAACAATTTTTAATAGTTATACTGTAGTTCAAGCAGATATAATAAATCCATTAAACGATCCTAGTAATTACGATCCAAAAAAATCATCTGAACAAGTTGGATCAGATAAACTTGTAGCAAAAGTTGAACATATATTAGGTGTAATAAATGTGGTTGGAGTAGTAGTAGCGATTATAATTCTAATGTTTATAGGAATAAAATATATGGTTGGAAGTGTAGAAGAAAAAGCGGAATATAAAAGTACGATGATGGCATATCTCATTGGAGCAATATTATTATTCTCAATAACAACTATAGCGAATGTTTTGTATAAACTAGCCAATTCCACATTTTAAAGTTAAAACCAAAAGAAGGTGAAGATATTGCTAAAAAAATACAAAGGTATAATAATAAAAATAATAGTAGTACTAATGATTTTTCAAAATTTAGTTGTACCAATTTCAAATGCAGCTTTTTGGGATGATGTAATTGATGCAGGAGATGATTTTATAAAAAGTGGTTCTAAGGAAACTGATGATATTAGTCAGGAAAAATTAGATGATGTAGTAGATAAAGTTTATAATGCATTATTAACATTAGGAATTGTTTTATCAGTATTGGTTGGAGCTATTTTAGGTATAAAATTTATGACTGGAAGTTTGGATCAACAAGCAAAAATAAAAGAATTACTGATACCCTATGTAGTAGGATGTATTGTTATATTTGGAGCATTTGGAATATGGAAAATATTGATGGATGTATTAGGTAAAGTTTAAAATGTTATTAAAATTCTGGAATACAACAGATTATAATAAAAAAGATATAAAAGGAGGGATTACAATGAGTAAAAAGACAATGAAAATATTAACTACAATATGTTCTGCAATATTATTTATAGCTATGTTAAGTTCAATAGTATTTGCAGATTCTGGAATAACACCTGGAGGTTTATCACCAAAATATCAAGGAACAGAGGATATACAAAATGTAGGACAAAAAATAATGGGTATTGTAAATACTGTAGGTGTAGTAGTAGCTGTAGTAATATTAATGGTATTAGGTATAAAATATATGATGGGATCAGCAGAAGAAAAAGCAGAATATAAAAAGACAATGATGCCATATTTAATAGGTGCAGTACTTATATTTGGAGCTACAACAATAGCAAATACAATTTACAAATTTGCTAATGGATTAAATTCATAAGTAAAAGAAAATACAAAATAGAATAAAAATAAAAAAAAATCGATAAATGCTTCCATTTATCGATTTTTTTTGATATAATAAAATAGAATAGATAGATGTATAACAAAGGAGGAAAAGATGGGAACATATAATTTACCTAGAAACGTAAAAGGAGAAGGAAGAATTTTATTTATATTTTCTACTAAATCAATAATAACAACGACTATAGGAGGTGTTTGTGGTCTTATATTTTATTTAATTTTTAGTTTAATTGGATTAAAAATAGTAGGAATAATAATAACATTAATATTTGCTGCGATTGGATATGGAATAGGAATGTTTAAAGTCCCAGAATCAGATGGATTAAGAGTATCCCAAAAAATTGGTGGAGAAAATATAGATGATATTATAAAAAGATACATTAAGTTTAAGAAAAATCGTAGAAAGTTATACGTGTATACAAAGGAGGAAGAGAAAAATGGGTAGTCAATCAGCTAGTCAAGTTGTTCAAATGCTAGTAATTTTATTAGTACCAACTGTAATAGCAGTATTAATTTTATCTGGAGTTTTATTATATTTCTATTTTAAAGAAAAAATAGGTAAAAATAAAAAAGAAACGAAAGGTAAAACTCAAAATATACAAGGAGCGAGTCAACAAGATAAACAATCAATATTTAATTTTATGGAGTTTGATGATGTTGAAGACAATATGATTTTGCAAAAAAATGAAAAGAGATTTCTAATGGTTATAGAACTAAAAGGAGTAAATTACGATTTAATGTCTGGATTAGAAAAAAATAGTGTTGAGGAAGGATTTGTACAATTTCTAAACAGTTTGAGAAATCCAATTCAAATATATATTCAAACAAGATCTATAAATTTGGAAGAAAGCTTAGAAGTATATAGAGGGAAAATGAAAGAAATAAATGATAAATATGTAAAAATGAAAATGCAATATGATGATATGGTAAATTCAGGAGACTATTCAAATGAACAAATTTCCCAAATACATTTCGAATTAACAAAACAAGCTAACTTATGCGAATATGGAAATTCAGTAATAAAAGATACTGAAAGAATGAGTTTAAATAAAAATATATTAAGTAAAAGTTATTATATTATAGTTCCATATTATGCAAGTGAAGCAAGTAATGATAAATTGGATAAAGAAGAATTAAGAAATATAGCATTCTCAGAATTATATACAAGATCACAATCAATAATTGGTGCAATATCAGCATGTGGAGTTAAAGGAAAGATATTAAGGTCAAATGAATTAATTGAATTATTATATATGGCTTATAATAGAGATGAGGCTGAAACATTTGGAATTGATAAAACTATAAAATCTGGCTATAATGAATTGTATTCTACTGCTCAAGATGTATATGAGAAAAGAATGGAAGAATTAGACAAAATAATAGAAGAAAAAGCTATAGAAAAAACAAAACAAAAGATAGAAGAAGCTAAAAGTGAAATAGAACAACAAGTAGAAGAAAAAGAAGAAAATATGGATGATATTATAAACGATGTAGTAAGAATGCTTTTAGATGAAAATGAAGAATATATAGGAACTGATGTAAAAAATGTAGCTTTGAAAAACTTAGAACAAACAAAAGAGGAGGGAAATACCAATGGCAAAAAAACAGGAAATAAAAATGCAAAAAAACTCAGAGTTTAATGATGGTGCACAATCAATGCAATTTTTGAAAAAAAAGAGTATAAAAGAATTAATAGCACCATCTGGAATAGATGCTAGTAATATAGATCATTTAGAAATAATATCAAATGTAAAAAAGTATGCTAGAAGTTTTTTTGTATCAGCATTACCAAGAATGTGTACTTTTCCAGAATTATTTAGAGATATGTATTTTTTTGGAGATATAAATACATCTATATATATAAAACCAATACAAGAGGCTAAATCACAGAATGAGCTCAATAGAGTAATTAATGAGTTAGAAACAGAAAGAATTGTTGCAGCGGACAAAGGAAATATAAATAGAGAAAGCAGTCTAGCACAAAAAAGAGTAGAAGCAGAGCAATTAAGAGATGAAATAGCAGCGGGATTTAACAAATTATATGAAGCTTCAATAGTTGCAACAGTTTTTTCATATAATTTAGAGGAACTAGATAGACTAACAAAACTATTATCTACAGAAATGTCTAAATCGCTAGTTAGAATAAAAACTGCATGGGCTATGCAAGAAGATGCATTTAAATCTAATTTACCATTAATGGATGATAAAATAAATAAACAACATACATTTGATAGACGTTCAATGTCAACAGTATTTCCATTTACTACTTCAGATGTTAGTCATCCAACAGGAATTCCTTTAGGTTTTAATAAACAAACAGGAACACCTATACTATTTGATAATTTTCACAGTTCCCTTACAAACTACAATATGGTTATATTTGCTAAATCTGGTGCTGGTAAATCTGTAACAATGAAAACATTGATAAGTAGATCATCATTATTAATGGGAATAGAAAGTTTAGCACTTGATGCGGAGGGAGAATATACTATTGTTGCAGAGTCTTTAGGAGGAATAAATGTTGTTATTAGTCCAACATCAAAAACTGTTATAAATTTATTTGATGTAGAAACTGAAAATGTAAAAGATGAGATAACGGGTAAAGAAAGAGCCGTAATAAATATAGAAAATAAAGTTGAAGATGTTACACAATCATTACTTACTATGGCCAGAGGAAGTACAAGAAGTAAAGAAGTAAACGAATTAACAAAACAGATTATAGCTGAATCTGTAGCGGAAGAATATGAAGCAATGGGAATAACAAGTAATCCCAATAGCTTATATGAAAGAGCTAATGATATGACAAAAGGAGATAGACTATATAGAGAAAAGAAAAAAATGCCAACAATAGGGTCTTGGTATAGAAGAATTCAAGGAAAAGCTCAGGAAAATAAAAATGAAGATTATAGATTTCATTATAGTTACTTATTGAAGGTTATGAAACAATATATAAGAGAGTATAATGGACAAATGGCATATTTTGATGGTCAATCAACATTTAAATTATTAGATGGTGCACCATTTATAAATTTAGATATATCTCAATTGGAAGAAAAATTTGCAAGACCACTTGCTCAACAAATTCTTTTAACCTGGATTTGGGAAAAAGTAGTAAAGAAAAATAGTGAGGATAGAAGAAAAGCAAGAAAAAAGAGAATTATAGTTGATGAAGCATGGATGTTATTACCATATCCTGAGGCGGTAGACTTTTTGAATACAATGGCAAGACGTGCGAGAAAAAGAAATGTTTCACTTGCTGTAGTTTCTCAAAGATTTCAAGATTTCTATGAAAAACCAGAAGCTCAGGCAGTTCTTACATCTTCAGATACAAAATTATTTTTAGCACAGGATAAAGCAGAAATACAATATTTAAAAGAAGTATTTAAGTTAAGTGAGGGAGAAGCTGGATTCTTAGTAACTTGTGGAAAAGGAGAAGGACTATTTAAAGTAGGACAAGAAACAGCAATACTAAAGATTACACCTACACAAAAAGAATTTGAGTTTGTTGAAACAAACTTGAACAAATTGGTAGAAGCTAGAAAGAAATATTAAGGAGTAATAGAATGAAATTTTTTACAAAGAAAAAATTTTTATATAAGTTAATAACTTGTTTATGCTTAGTTCTAATATGGATAAATTTTTTGAAGCCACCCAAAATTTATGCTGCCGAAGACGATGATGATGGTTCTGGAATAGGAGGAATTCTTTTAAGTCCAATATGTGATCTAATGCAAGGACTTGGTGACGGAATAATGAATATATTGCAAAAGTCTATTATGGGAACAAAAGCTACAATTGCTGTTGATAATTCAGATCCTGATTGGAAAGATAAATTAAAAAAAGCAGCAATTATATTGATAGGAATTGCATTAGTAGTTGTAGCAGCTATATTTGCACCAGGAATTTTAGCCGTAGCAGTAAAAGCTATTTCAGGTCAAGTAATAAAAGCAGTAGTAACATTTGGAATAGCTGGAATGGTTTTTGGATTTGATAATGTAACAAACCGGTCTGGTTGCTGTTAAAGGAGCAGTTGCTGATGCTTTGAAAGAAACATTAGTATTACCAACATATACAATAGGACCAGAAGAAATATTTAGTGGAAAAATATTATTATTTGATGCGAACATATTTAATCCAAAACAAGTTTATGTTGAATATGGGGATGAAGAAGGAAATGAAGTTGGAACAGCAACATTAGAAGAATGGAAAGATAACAAAATAGATAGATCTCAATATCAAGCAACAGGCTACTATTATTGGAAAGATGGTAAAGCAACAAGTAATGACACAGATAAAATATATACATCAATTAACAATTCATCGTATGAAATGAGAGAGGCTATTGCAAAATGGTATTATGCGATAAGAACCCTAGCACTTGTATGTTCAATGATAGTATTATTATATATTGGAATTAGAATTGTTATAAGTAGTATTGCAGATGAAAAGGCAAAATATAAACAAATGTTAGCTGATTGGGTAATAGCACTGTGTCTAATGGTATTAATGCATTACATAATGGTATTTGCTCATAGTATTGTAGAAAGTATTATAGAAATAGTTGATCAAGCACAGGGTAAAAATATTTGCATTTCAGTAATAGATGAGCCAAATGATAATTTACAGAAAGCAATAGAAGAGTTAGAAAAAACATCAGGTACTACATATTTGTATGATGAAGGTTCAGAAAAAGTTATTAAATGGCCAACTAATATGATGGGACAAATAAGAATACAAGCACAAGAATATAGTAATTCAATGGAACATGTTGGATATACATTAGTATATTTGGTTTTAGTACTATATACACTTTCGTTCTCTATAATATATATAAAGAGATTAATATATTTACTGTTTTTAACTGTTATTTCGCCATTTGTTGCTTTAACATATCCTATAGATAAAATAAAAGATGGAAAAGCACAAGCTTTTGATATGTGGTTAAAAGAATATATATTTAATTTGTTGATTCAACCATTGCATTTACTATTATATACAGTATTTGTTACAATGGCATTTGAGTTGGCATCTACAAATATAATATATTCTGTAGTAATTATAGGATTTATGATTCCGGCAGAAAAATTTGTAAGAAAAATGTTTGGATTTGATAAAGCAGCTACACCAGGGTTTTTATCAGGAGCAGCTGGGGCAGCTCTTGCAATGACAGGAGTTAATTCATTGTCAAGATTTGCAAAAGGAGGAAAAGGTAACCGGAGCTGAAGGAAATAAACTTGGAAATAAAAATAACGAAGAGGAAAAACAGTCTAAAATAAGAACAGCTGATACAGATAAAAAAGTAAATAATTTAATTGATGATTTGGCTAATGAGGATGAATCTTCGGGAAATAGAACTATTGGTCCAGAAGAAAATGATCCTGTTTTAGATAAATATAAATCAGAAGGATTTGATCAAAATTCGGAAGGTTCATATTATAATCCTTATACAGACGAATATGATGAAAACTATGATCCACACAATGACAGTTCATATGATTATATAAAACAACAAGAGCCTCCTGAACAATTACCACAACCAGTGTCAGAAAGTGATAGAGAGAAGGAAAAACCAAAAGAAAAAACAAGAAGTTATAAGAGGATGATAAAAAATGGATGGTCTAGAGCAATTATAGGGAATACTGGAGCATCAACCGTAAAGGGTGCAATGGTTAAACATGCTGTAAATGGAGTGAAGTCTGCAACTGGTAGTGCAATGAAAGTGACTTTGAAATCTGCTAATATGGCTATGGGGGCAATGGCTGGTGCAGCAGCAGGTATTGCAACAGGAGACCCAAAAAATGTTGGAAAAAATGTAATAGCAGGTGGTAAGGCAGGACTTGATTTTGGAGAAGGGCTTGGTAATAGGGTTGCACATGCAGCTGGTAAAGTGACTGGAGAGGTAGGAAATCTATCAGAAGGTAATGAACGAAAAAGCAGACAAAAAGCATGCAAAAGATAAAAATATTAGAAAAATGTATCAAGATAAATTAGGTCTAAAAACTAAGGAAGAAGTTGATGCTGCAATGAAAGATGCACAAAAGTATAGAGAATATGGTGTTAACAATGATGAGATAATAATAAAGGCAATGAAAGCTAAAAATGGAAATTCTAAAGAAAGAGCAAGCAAAGAAAGAATTGCGGCAGCAAAAATGTCAGAAAGTTCTCCAACAGAAAAAGATCTTCAAACTTATATTAAGCGATTAGAAAGAAATGAAAAGATGAGTGACAATAAGGTTAGAGGTGTAGAATCTATAATAAGAGAGATAAATGATTTATAATTATGTGAGGACCTATAACAAAAAAACGATAAAATAGTTTATTTTATCGTTTTTTTATGATATAATTATAAAAAAAATGAGAGGTGATATAATGATAGAAATTAAAAATTTATCAAAATCGTATAACAAAAAAGATAAAATAATAAAAAATCTAAATTTAAAAGTAGAAGATGGAAAAATATTTGGCTTTTTAGGTCCAAATGGAGCTGGGAAAACTACAACAATAAAAATGATAACAGGAATACTAGACATTGATGAAGGCGATATAGAAATAGATGGACATAGTATTTTTAAAGACCCGATTGAAGCAAAAAAACAATTCGGATATGTACCAGATAGCCCGGACATGTTTTTAAAATTAAAAGGAATAGAGTATTTGAATTTTATGGCAGATATATATAATGTTGGATTAGAAGAAAGAATAGAAAGAATAGAAAAACTAACCCAAATATTTGAAATAAATGATGTATTAAATGATAAAATACAAAGTTATTCACATGGAATGAGGCAGAAAATAATTATAATAGGTTCATTATTACATAATCCTAAAAATTGGATTATAGATGAACCAATGATAGGATTAGATCCTAAATCAACATATGAATTAAAAAAAATAATGAAGGAAATTGTAGAAAAAAATAATTGTGTATTTTTTTCCACACATATATTGGATGTAGCAGAGAAATTATGTGATAAAATAGGCATAATAAATAAAGGCAAATTGATATTTGTGGGTACAATTGAAGAAATGAGAAAAGAATTAAAAGAAAACAAATCATTAGAAGAATTATTTATGGAGATGACAAAAAATGATTAAAAAAATAACACAATTGTCGAAAATTTTTATAAAAGATTATTTTCAAAATTTATATATATTTAAAAAGGATAGCAAAAAAATAAATAAGAAATCGAGTTTTACATGGTTATTGGTAATAGTGGCATTTGTTGTTATGATTTTAAGTTTTAAGATAATAAATTTATTAAATAATAATGGGCAAGCAATTATATTTTTTAAAATTTATTTTCCAATGATTGCAACAATATTTGTTTTTCAAACAATATTTGTGTGTATTAATGTATTCTTCTTTTCTAGGGATTTAGAATATATATTACCATTACCGATAAAACCAATAGAATTATTAATCGCAAAATTTAATAATGTAATCAGTATGACATATAGTATGGAATTATTATTTTTAGCTTTACCATTATTAATATATGGAATAATTGTAGAACCAGCAATTGCTTATTATATAACATCTATATTAGTATTAATATTATTTCCTATATTTTTGGTGACTGTAATTAGTATATTAATGTTATTTTTTATGCAATTATCTAAATTTATAAGAAACAAAGATATATTTCAAATAATAATTGTTGCAATAATGTGTTTGATAATGGTCTTTGCAGAAATACAATTAATAAACTTAATATTTAATGATAATATAGTACAAGAAGAAATTGAAACTGAAGACTCAAAATTAAGAGGAGAGGCATTTAATAATAGATTAGATAAATTAAATAGCTATTTTGTGATTATAAACCCATGTGTAAGTTTATTAACAAATTTTAATATAGCAAATATATTTTTTCAAGTATTAAAATTAATTTTTATCTCAATTTTATCATTTTTAGTATTTGTATTTTTTGGAAAAATATTATATTTAAAAAACTTGTTAAAAAATATTGCATATATTAACAAAAATACATATAAGAAGGAAAAAATAAAAAATAAATATAAAAAAAATACGGTAAAAAATTCATATATAAAAAGCGAGTTTATTAAAGTAATAAAAGAACCAACATTTTTTATTCAATGTATTATTCAATATATTTTTATAATAGTAATGCTATTAGTTATTATTAATTGGATTTTACCATTTTTTATAAATAATTTGCAAAAAGAAGAGTTAATAAACCAAATAGAGATAAATCAATTCATTTTACAATGCATTGGAATAGTAAGTGGTATATTACAAATTATGTTCATGTTTTCAAATCTATCAATAACATCAATTTCAAGAGAAGGAAAAAATGCAGTTGTTATGAAATATATACCAATATCTTTATACAAACAATTTGTTTGGAAGAGCATTCCAGAGATAATAATTAATACTTTTGCTATAATTGGAATGACCATAGTAATATCTATAAATATACCTAAAATTTCAATTTTTTATTATATTATAGGAATTGAAATTGCAATGATATTGAATATCATTAATAGTTTTTTAATGGTCGTTGTAAATTTAAGAAAACCAAATTTAAATTGGATAACAGAAACTTCTGCGTTAAAGGGAAAAGGGAATAAGTTATATCAGTATTTTATAACAATAATAATTATCATACTATTATATTATTTGGTAAAGATTTTTGAAAACTTAGATGTAAAAATTTCTCTTATATTAATAAGTGCAATATTAATAAGTTTATTATTTATAATAAATAAATTGATCAAAAAAAATATAAATAAATTGTTTAAAAAAATATATTAAAACTAAAAAGAACTAACCATAAAATTTAATTAGTATTAATTAAGGTTAGTTTTTTTATTTTATGTTCTAAAAATCCAAAACCAATAATATTATTGAAAAGACAAGGAGGGAGCGAAATGAAAAAAAAGCAAATAATAGCATTAATAATGATAATATTAATAATATTATTATCAATATTTATATATAAAAATATAAGTATAGAAAAGGAAAAAGAAGACGAATATCAAAACTACACACCACAAGAAGAAATATCAGAAGAGCAAGCAAGGCAAACAAAAATAGCATTATATTTCGAAAATTCAGAAACAGGAGAATTAGAAGCAGAAACTAGATTAATAGATGCAAATAAATTAATAAAAAATCCAGAAAAAGAAATAATAAATTTACTAATAAATGGACCACAAAGCAGTAATCTAAAAAAATTAATTCCAGAGGGAACAGTGATACATGATATAAATATAAAAAATTCATGTGCAGAAATAAACATGTCAAATGAATTTTTAGAAATGGGAGATGAAAAAAATAAATTAAAAATAATTAATAGTATAGTAAATACATTAACAAATTTAAAAGAAATTAATTCAGTTAAATTTTTAATAAATGGAGAAATTAATAATAAAATACCAGATATATATGTAAAAAATAATTCATAAAAAATAATCTGTAAAAATAATAAAATTATTAAAATAAATAATTATTTTAATAATTTTATTATTTTACAATATTTTAAAAAATCACTAAAATTATTTAAAAAACATTCTACTTCATTTAAAGAATTACAAGTATTTTTTTTAAATGATTTAAAATTAAATTTCTTTTTTGGAGGAGGTTTAGGTGGTGGTTTCGGAATAGGTTTAGGAGGCGTTGGTGGAGCTGGTGGTAATTGATTATTTCTATAATAATTATTCATAAAATCACTTTCTTTATATTTTTTTATTTTATATATTATATGAAAAATAAAAAAAATAGTGAAAAAAATTAAAAAATATGATAAAATAAATAAAAAAAAGAAAGGGATTAAAATGGACGGAAAATTATATATAGTAGCAACGCCAATAGGAAATTTAGAAGATATAACATTAAGAGCCTTAAGAATTTTAAAAGAGGTGGATATAATTGCAGCAGAAGATACAAGGCAAACATTAAAATTATTAAATCATTTTGAGATATCTAAACCACTAATAAGTTATCATAGACATAATGAAGAAATAAAAAGTAATATTTTAATAGAAAAATTAAAAAATGGTGAAAATATAGCATTAGTTTCAGATGCGGGAACCCCAGGAATTTGCGATCCAGGTGAAGAAATTATAAAAAAAGCAATAGAAGAAAATATTCAAATAATACCAATACCGGGAGCATGTGCATTTGTAAATGCATTAATTGCATCAGGAGTTAATACAAAAGAATTTACTTTTTTGGGATTTTTGCCATTAAATAAAAAATTAAGAAAAGAAAAATTAGAAGAAATTGACAAATCTTCAAAAACAATAATAATTTATGAGGCACCTCATAAAATGAAAAATACTTTAGAAGATTTAAAAGAAATATTAAAAAACAGAAAAATTATACTAGCCAGAGAATTAACAAAAATTCATGAAGAATTTATTAGAAAAAATATTGATGAATTATTAGAAAATATAGATAATTTAAAAGGTGAAATGATTTTAATAATTGAAGGAAATAAAGAAGAAATAAATAATGAAAATAAATTAAATTTATTAACTTTAGAACAACATTACGAATATTATAAAAAACAGGGACTTGATAAAAAAGAAATAATTAAAAAAATAGCAAAAGATAGAAATGTTAATAAAAATGAAATTTATATGAAATTTATTTAATTAAAAATAAATAAGAAAAAACTAGAGATTATTTCTCTAGTTTTCTTCATCATCGTTTTCATTATCAAAATTTGCAAGTTTTTGTGCACATTTTGAACAAACTAATTTATCTTTATATGCTATTAAATTTTTTGAATTTCCGCAAAAGATACAATTTGGTTCATATTTTTTTAGTATAATAGAAGAACCATCAACATATATTTCTATTGGATCTTTTTCTGCTATATCGAATTTATTTCTAATTTCAATTGGTATAACAACTCTACCTAATTCATCAACTTTTCTTACAATACCTGTAGATTTCATAACTTGGCCTCCTTAAACAATAAATCAATTCATCTATATGATAACATATATATTTAAATTGGTCAATCAAAATTTCAAATTATTGTAAATAAATTTGTTATAATTTAGTAATTTGAAAAATATAAATATAAAAAGGGGATAAATATGTTAAATATATTATGGCCAATTTTTATAATAATATCTATAGTTTACGCAATTTTTTCAGGTAATATACAAAATTTAAATACATCTATTTTTGAGTCAACTGAAAATGCAGTTAATTTGACATTAACATTAATAGGCATGACTTGTTTATGGTCAGGAATAATGGAGGTTGCATCTAACACTGATATAATAAAATATTTGTCTAAGTTATTAAAACCAATTATAAAAATTCTTTTTAAAAATCTAGATGTAGATAGTAAATCTTATAATAATATTATAATGAATATTATTGCAAATATTTTAGGACTTGGGAATGCTGCTACACCATTAGGCTTAAAAGCTATGGACGAATTACAAAAGGAAAATAAAAATAAAGATAAATTAAGTGATAATATGATGATGTTAATTGTATTAAATACAGCATCTTGGCAAATTATACCTACAACAGTTATTGCAATTAGAAGTTCTCTTAATTCTAATAATCCATCACAAATAATATTTCCAGTTTGGATATCAACTATATGTGCAGGTATTATTGCTATTATTTTTTGCAAAATTTTTATAAAAATGACATCAAAAAAATAAAGAAGGATTTTAAATGGAGATTATTAATTATATTTCGATAGTTGCAATGCCAATAGTTATTTTAATAATTGTTGCTCAAGGTTTAAAAGAGAAAAAATCTGTTTTTGATATTTTTTTAAAAGGGGCTTTTGAAGGTGTAGAAATTAGTTTTAAAATTTTTCCAACTTTAATTGGATTATTTGTGGCTATAGGGATGCTTAGAAGTTCAGGAATTTTGGAGTTTATAACAAATTTGATTACACCAATTTTAAAATTATTGAAATTTCCTAGTGAAGTTGTTCCATTAGCTTTATTAAGACCAATTTCAGGTAGTGCTTCTATGGCCATAGCTACAGATATTATAAAAAGTAATGGGGTTGATTCTTTTATTGGGTTACTTGCCTCTGTTATAATGGGGTCAACAGAAACAACTTTATATACAATTGCAGTATATACTAGTTCTGTAAAAATAAAAAATACCAGAATGATTTTAATTCCAGCTTTGTTAGCTGATTTAACTGGTATTGTTGTTTCTATTATTATTTGTAGATGGATTTTTTTATAAAAAGTAGAAAAATAAAATATATTGTAATATTTTGTCGAACGATTTTTGATGTTTTTTTAGAAATTGTGTTGACAAGTGAATTAAAATGATGTAACATAATGCTGATGAAAGTCAAATCAATTTAATTCAAAATTTTTTAATAATAAGTTTTTAATCTTGTAAAGGGAATAATTAAATATTTCCCCCAAAACACATAAAAATAAATTAAAAGAGAATATATTATATTAACTCTATTATAAAAACTAAACAATAGATAGGCCCCCTAAACCTAATCCTAATTTTAGTTCTATTATTTATTATTCCCTTTACAAAACCATTATAAATTAATTAATTTACTAGGACAGTCCCTACTAGCAACAGATAAATTTACATTATTGTTATTATTTGATATTATCTCATCTATAACTGTTTGATATGCTAATTCAGGGAAATTACTTTCTTTACTTAGATGCCCAAGCATAGCAGTATTAAGCTTACCATTTTTTAATAAATAGGAAATTGTTTTTCCAGCCATAGTATTAGATAAATGACCTTTATCTCCAGCAATTCTGGTTTTTAGCTTATAAGGATATGCACAACATCTTAAAACTTCTGTGTCATAGTTTGATTCTAGTAAAATAAATTCACTACCTTCAAGAGTATCAACAATAGATTTTGTCATGTGACCAATATCTGTTGCAATACTAATCTGATGGCTTTTATCCTTAGAAATGTTAAATCCGCAAGGGTTTACTGCATCATGAGGAATACTGAATGGTAGTATTTCTAAATCATTAATACAGAATTTTTCAAAAGGATTAAAAAATTTTATATTTTTATCAGATAATTTTTCTGTTTGAGTAGGCATGGCATCAAAAGTTTCTTTAGTAGAGAAAACAGGAATGTCAAACTTTTTGGATAAAGTTCCAATTCCTTTTACATGGTCAGAATGCTCATGGGTTACTAAAATTGCATTAATTGAAGAGGGATCTACTTCAATAGAATGTAATCCCTCTTCAATTTTTTTACAACTCATTCCAGCATCAATTAATATTTTAGTATTTTCAGTTTCTACAAACAAACTATTTCCACTACTACCACTATATAAACTACAAAAATTTAGCATATGTATTTCTTCTTTCTAATATTATTCTTTAACTCTATCTATTAGTGCACCTAGATTTCTGAATTTCTCTTCTATGTTTTCATATCCTCTATCTATGTGTTCTAGATTATATATTTCTGTTTTTCCTTCTGCAATTACACCAGCAATGATTAATGCTGCACCAGCACGTAAATCAGATGAGTAAACAGGAGAACCATATAATTTTTCTACACCCTCAAAAAATGCTGTTTTTCCTTCGGCGGTGATGTTTGCACCCATTTTGTTTAATTCATCAGTATATTGAAATCTAGATTCCCAAATATTTTCAATAATTCTGCTTGTACCATTTGCAATTGAAAGTACAACACCCATTTGAGGTTGTAAATCTGTAGGAAATCCAGGATATGGTTGAGTTTTTATTATAGCTTTTGAAGGTCTTTCATCACACCATACTCTTATTTTGTCACCAAAATCATCTACATGTCCGCCAATTTCTAAAATTTTTGCAGTAATTGCTTCTAAGTGTTTTGTAATACAATTTTTTATTAAAATATCACCTTTAGATGCTACGGCCGCAAGCATAAATGTACCAGCTTCTATTTGATCTGGTACTACAGAATATGTTTCATTTCCACTAAGTTTTTTTACACCATTAATTTTTATTACATCTGTTCCAGCACCACGAATGTCTGCTCCCATTGTGTTTAGAAAGTTTGCAACATCTACAATGTGAGGTTCCTTTGCTGCATTGTCTATTATAGTTGTTCCTTCTGCCAATACAGAGGCAAGCATTACATTTATTGTTGCTCCAACAGATACTACATCCATATATATAGAAGTTCCTACAAGTTTATCAGCTGTTGCTAAGATTTTACCTTGTCCAACTTCAACTTTTGCACCTAATGCTTCAAATCCTTTTATATGTTGATCTATTGGTCGTGCACCTAATTTACATCCACCAGGCATTCCAACAGATATTTTTCCAGTACGTCCAAGCATACTACCTAATATATAATAAGATGCTCTAAATTTACTTGTTAATTCTTCTGAAGCATTTGTTTCGGTAATGTTTCTTGTGTCTATTGTAATCTCGTTTGGTGTGTTCCATGTTATTTTGGCTCCCAAACCTTCTAATATTTCGCATGATTTTTTTACATCACTTATATTAGGGATGTTTTCTATAGTACATATTCCATCTATTAAAAGCGTTGCTGGTAAAATTGCTACAGCAGCATTTTTAGCACCACTTATTGTTACTTCTCCTTTTAAAGGTGTTCCTCCAGTTATTACTAATTTTTCCAAAAGTATTCCTCCTTAAATTTTTCTTCTTAAAAAATATATCATAAAAAGCATAATATTACAACACTTTTTGGAGAAAAACTCAATAGAAATTACTTTGATGTATTTGCAGTGAATAATCCCTTTTCTGCGAAAAATTCTACAAGTTTAAATTTGAATTTTATTTCAGAGTTATTTTCGTCAGAAATTAAATTGTATGATTCTTTATCAAGATTTTCTTCAAGATTTTCTTTAGCATTATTATCTACAACTCCAGATGATACATCAATAAAACAAAGGGATGGGAACATTACACACCACCAATTTTTTCCTTTTGCTTCTCCAATTTCGACACGTAATGCATCATATAGACCAGCAGGCAAAGTAATATCACCATAATTTTTAGTTGGAAAATAGAAGTTGCCAATGTTTATTTTTACAGGATAATCATAACCATTTTCTATAATAACTTTTTCTGCAATTTGAGTAAAATCAGATTTGTGTTCTGTTGCTAAAGATATTGCTTCTGCTTTAGTAGAACAGCTTGTAGATATACTATTCATGTAATCAAGTAATGCATCTCGTACTTTTAATTTTAATTGTTGATCTTCATCAGAGTTGCTATTTGCTAAAACATGTAATCTAAAAACTGCTTGTGATAAATTATTTGATACAGCATAAACATAATTTTGAGCACAAATAAATGTATATAAGAAAAGCAATAGGGCAATTAAACTGAAACTCTTAACTTTGGAACTTTTAATAAATTTTAAAATATTTTTCATGTTAAACCTCCAAAAAACAATTTTGTTAAAATATATCTTTAAAATAATTATTAACCAAAAAAAATAAATTATACATTTATAGGAAAAAAGCTTGACAATAAAAAAAACGAATGGTAAAATTTACCATATAGATAATCGGAAAGGATGATAATATGATTGTTCAAAATAAGAATATAGAAAAAATGTGTAGTTTTTATGTGAGTGAATATCATTTAGAAATGATATTAGTACCGTTTATAAACAAAAAAATAGAAGAAAAGGAAAATGTGATAATTAACACAGAGTATAATTTAGAAGACTCTTTAGAAGTATTGTTATCAAAAATGAACTTAAAAAAAGAAAATAAAGAAAAAATATTAAATTTAGGATGGAATGTTGATTCAGATAAAGAAATTAAAGATAAATCTAATGTTATTATAATAGGAAATAAAAATTATATAGATAATGTAAATGGAAAAATATTACAAAAAGATATAGATAATGTTACTATTGTTGATTGCTATAATATTGAGGAAATGAAAAATGATATTAGTAATGTAGTAAATAATTATGATTGTAATTTAAATACAACTGGATTTGAAAAGATGAAATTATAATTTTATAAAAAAAGAAAACTTTTCGTATAGGTATTGAAAAAAAAGAAAAAATAGTATATATATATGATATATGAAGCAAGAAAGGAAGTATACAAATGGATGGAAATATAGAAACTATTAAAAAAACCCTAAAAAAGTATTCTCAAGAACATTTATTAGATGAATACGAAAAGTTAGATGGAATTAAACAAAAACAACTATTAGATCAAATTGAGCAAATAGATTTTGAGTTGATAAATAGTTTATATAATAACACAAAAAAAGATGTTGATGTTCAAGAAAGTAAAATTTCACCAATAGAATATTTAGATAAAGACAAATTAAATGGATATTATAAAGGATTTCAAACAACTGGTGAAAAAGCAATAAGGCAAGGAAAACTTGCGGCAGTAACAATGGCTGGAGGTCAAGGTACAAGACTAGGTCATAGTGGACCAAAAGGAACATTTGATATCGGATTAGACTCACATAAATCACTTTTTGAATTACTAAGTGATTCTTTAAAAGAGCAAGGAAAAAAATATGATGTAATAATTCCTTGGTTTATAATGACAAGTGAAGAAAATAATGAAGATACAATAAACTTCTTTGCAAAGCATAAATTCTTTGGATATGAAAAAGACAAAAACATATTCTTCTTTAAACAGGGAGAACTACCAATGGTAGATACAGAAGGAAAAATATTAATCGGCGAAAATGGATTAATAAAGGAAGCAGCAGATGGACATGGAGGAATATATGAGGCACTTGTAAAAAATGGAATGACTAAAAAAATGAGAGAATTAGGAGTTGAATGGATTTTTATTGGAGGAGTTGACAACTGTTTAGTAAAAATGGTAGACCCAGTATTAATGGGAATAGCAATACAAAAAAATGTTACTGCTGCGGGAAAATCTGTTGTAAAATCTAATCCTCAAGAAAAGGTTGGAGTATTTTGCAAGAAAAATGGAAGACCATCAGTTGTAGAATATACAGAAATACCAAAAGAAATGGCAGAAGCAAAAGATGAAAGAGGAGAATTAATATATGGAGAATCTCATATCTTATGCAACTTATTTAATATAGATGCTGTAGAAAGAATGGGAACAAAACCTTTACCATATCATTCTGCCTTTAAAAAAGCAACATATATAGATAAAAATGGAAATAAAGTTGTACCAGATGGTCCAAATGCATATAAATTTGAGGCATTCTTATTTGATGCTTTTGGAGAATTAGATGATATGGCTATTTTAAGAGTTAAGAGAGAAGAAGAATTTGCACCTGTAAAAAATGCAGCTGGAGTAGATAGTCCAGAGACTGCAAGAGAGCTATATAGAAAATTCTATCAATTATAAAGTATATAATGTTAAACTGCTGGTGTGAATATTCATCAGCGGTTTTTTTATACAATTTCTAGCACTTTGAGATTTTCTACTTTTAGTAGAAAAATCAAAGAGGGAGAGAAAACAGGGCGACTGTGTCGCTTTATTCTAAAATCTCTAGCCTTTTGAGATTTTCTCTTTGTAGCAAAAATCTCAAAATATGCGAGAATAAATGAAAGGATGATGAAAATGAATTATAAGGAAGAATACCAAAAATGGTGTGAAGATCCAAGTTTTGACGAAGAAACAAGAAAAGAGTTAATTAACATTAAAGATGACGAAGAAGAAATAAAGGATAGGTTTTACAAAGAATTAGAATTTGGAACTGCTGGATTACGTGGAGTAATTGGAATGGGAACAAATAGAATGAATAAATACACAGTAGGAAAAGCTACACAAGGATTAGCAAATTACATATTAGAACAAGGAACACAAGATATGGGAGTTGCAATTAGTTATGACTCTAGAAAAATGTCAGATGAATTTAGTTTACAAACAGCATTAATATTAAATGCAAATGGAATAAAAACTTACTTATTTGAAAGTTTAAGACCTGTGCCAGAGTTATCATTTGCAGTAAGACAATTAAAATGTACAGCAGGTATAATGATTACAGCAAGTCATAATCCTCCAAAGTATAACGGATATAAGGTTTATTGGGATGACGGTTCTCAAATTGTTGCACCTAGAGATAAAGATATTATTAATAAAGTAAGAAATATTGAAGATTTTAAAGAAATAAAAACTATTAGTAAAGAAGAAGCTATTGAAAAAGGGTTATTTAATATTATTGGTAAAGAAATGGATGACAAATATATTGAGACATTAAAAAACAAAATATTAAATCCAGAAATCGTTAGGGAACAAGGAAAAGAATTAAAAATAGTTTATACACCATTACATGGAACAGGAAATACAATTGCAGAAAGATTATTAAAAGAACTAGGTTTTGAGAAGGTTTATGTTGTACCAGAACAAGCTAAACCAGATGGCAATTTCCCAACTGTTGACTATCCAAACCCAGAAGATAAAAAAGCATTTAAATTAGCTTTAGAATTAGCAGAAAAAGTTAATGCTGATGTTGTTTTAGCAACTGACCCTGATGCAGATAGATTAGGAATTTATGCTAAAGACACAAAAACAGGTAAATATATGCCATACACAGGAAATATGTCAGCTTTATTAATTGCTGAATATAGAATATCTCAAATGCAAGAAAAGAATATTTTGCCTAAAGATGGTATATTTATTACAACAATTGTTTCATCAGATTTAGCTAAGGCTATTGCTACAAACTACGGATTAGAATGTATAGAAGTTTTAACAGGATTTAAAAATATTGGTGCAGTAATGAAAAAAGCAGAAGAAAATCATGATAAAACATATGTATTTGGGTTCGAAGAGAGCTATGGTTGTTTAATTGGAGATTATGCAAGAGATAAAGATGGTATTTCAGCAGTTATGTCATTATGCGAAGCCGCAGCTTATTATAGAGCTAAAGGAATTACATTATGGGATCAGATGAATAATATTTATGAAAAATATGGATATTACAAAGAAGACCAAGTGTCAATAGTTTTAGAAGGTGCTGAGGGTGCTGAAAAAATAAGAGAAATGATGACAAATATGAGAAATAAAGATGTAGAGCAAATTGGAAAATATAAAGTTTTGAGCTTTAAAGATGTTGAAAATGACTATGTAAAAAATATGATTTCAGGAGAAGAGAGCAAAACAGGTCTTCCAAAATCAAATGTATTATATTATCAATTGGAAAATAATTCATGGTGTTGTGTTCGTCCATCTGGAACAGAGCCTAAAATCAAACTTTATTTTGGAGTTAAAGGTACTTCAGCAGAAAATGCAACAGAAGAGTTGGAAGATTTAAAAGAAGCAATGGTTAAAGTTGTTAAAGAAAATTAAAATATAAAAAGGGGATACTACTATAGGTATCCTCTATATTTTCTTCCAGCCATCTATATTTCTTGAAATTGCTCCAAATAAATTTGCTCTGATTGTTGGAATGTTTTTTTGCCATAGAAAAATTTGTTCTTTCATTGTTTCTCTTTTTGTGTGTTCATCCATTGGACAAACTTTGGACATTACAGTTTTATTATTCTTTTTTACGAAACTGCGAGTGTCTTTTTCACTTAATAAAATCAATGGCCTAATTAATGTTATTTTTGTTCTATCCATATAGCTTTTGGGTGCAAATGTTGAGATACTTCCTGTATATAATAAGTTTAGTAAAAATGTTTCTAAAACATCATCCATATTATGCCCAAGTGCAATTTTATTACATCCTTCTCGTACTGCTACACTGTTTATTATTCCTCTACGTAAATTGGCACACAAAGAACATGGATTCTTTTCTTTTCTTACATCAAAAACTATTTCTTTTATTGAGGTATTTTCTATAAATAAAGGTACTCCAACTTCATCACAGTTTTTTTGTAGTAATTCATTGTCAAAAAATTCAAATCCTGGATTGACTGATATTGCTATTAAATCAAAATGTTTTGGGTAAAATCTTTGTAGTGCTTTTAGCCCATTTAATAATGTTATTGAGTCTTTTCCGCCAGATAGGCAAACTGCAATTTTGTCGCCTTCTTCTATCATTTTATAGTCTTCTATTGCTTTTCTCATTTTACTTAGTATGTGTTGCATATTATAAATCCTTCCTTTTATGTTTTTTATCATTATAACATAGGTGTCAAGATTACTGTTATGGGTTAAGGGAGCTTAAAATATTGATTTTGTAATAAGCCGAGGAATGTAATAAAAAGCTTATATTTCAAGGATTTCTTTTTGAAATTTTATCAAAACCATAAACCAGTAATTTACAAGAATTAAGAAATTATAATTTGTATTGATTTTTTTTAGTTAGTGTATTATAATAGGTATATAATTTTTTGTTCTCATAGCTCAGCAGGATAGAGTAGCCGCCTCCTAAGCGGCAGATGGGGGTTCGAGTCCCTCTGGGAACACCATTTTAGTATTTAAAGGAGACAAAAATGTTTTACAATCCTAAAGAATTTATTGAACAAGACCTAAGATATAAAGGACCAATGAGAAGAAGATATGACGAATTGTTAGAAATATATAAAGGTTATAATATACATAGATATAATAGAGGAGAATGGGAAAGAATAGGTGCTGAAAAAAGAGATGATGATTTAATTGTAGAAGCGGATACAATTGAAGAAGTAAGAAAATGGCTTGATGAAAACATATAAAAGGAGGCAAGCTAAATATGAGTAACATCAATTTAATAAATTTTAATAATGCAAAAGAAATTCCGCCAGAATACAATGGAAGTGAAAAGAAAAAAACAATGATTATGGATGGAAAAAAATATTTAGTAAAATTTCCAGACTCTAATAGGTCTACTAAATTAAAGATTTCATATATAAATAATGTTTACTCAGAATATATTGGTTCTAAAATTTTTGAGTTACTAGGAATTAATACGCAAAAAGTAGAATTAGGAAAGTATACACAAGACGGAAGAGATTTTTATGTATGTGCTTGTGAAGATTTTACAACAGAAAGTACAAAATTAATAGAATTTGAAAAGTTAGAAAATGCAAGTTTAGACTCAGAAGGTGAAAGAAAAGATTTATCAGATATAGAGAATATAATAGAATTAAATACTTATAATATTGATAAAAATACTTTTAAAAGATTTTTCTGGGATATGTTTATTGTTGACTGTTTAATAGGAAACACTGATAGACATAATGGAAATTTTGGATTTTTAAAAGATATAAAAACAGAAAAATTAACATTAGCACCAATATATGATTGTGGTTCATGTTTATTTTCAACACTTACAGATGAGAAAATGGAAGAAATATTATTAAATAATGGATTATTAAGAGATTGTATAAAAAATACTTCATCAGCCATAAAATACAAAGGTTCCAAAATAAAATATTATGATTTTATTACGAAATCAGAAAATAATGATTGTATAGAAGCATTAATTAGAATTTATCCGCAAATTAACATAGAGAAAATAAATAATATTATTGATAATATTATATGTATAACTGATATAAGAAAAAATTTTTATAAAACTATAATAAAAGGTAAATATGAGCAAATTTTAAGAATTGCTTATAATAAAAATATAAATAAAAGGAAAAATTCAGAGTATAATTAGGAGAATAAATGGAACAAAAAGAATATTACATGAAACAAGCTTTAAAAGAAGCAGAAAAAGCATATAAAAAATTAGAAGTTCCAGTAGGAGCTATAATAGTAAAAAAAGGAGAAATAATAGCAAAAGCACATAATCAAAAAGAAACAAAAACAGACACAACAAAACATGCAGAAATATTAGCAATACAAAAAGCAAGCCAAAAACTAAAATCATGGAGGCTACTTGACTGTGAAATGTATGTAACGTTAGAACCATGTTCAATGTGTGCTGGGGCAATAATAAACTCAAGAATAAAAAAAGTATATATAGGAGCAATGGATGAAAAAACAGGGGCAGTCGGTTCAGTTTTAAATTTATTTAAAGATTACACATTTAATCATAAAGTAGAATCAGAAACAGGTATAATGGAAAAAGAATGCCAAGAAACTCTGAAAAAGTTTTTTAAAGAATTAAGAGAGTTAAAACGAGGAGGAAAAAATGTATAGAAATTTAAAACAGAAAATTTTTCATAGCCTAATTATTACTATAATAATTATTGCAATATTATCTGTTGGTGGAATGTTAATTTTAAGGTATCAAGTAGAAGGAGAATCTAATATGCCTTTTAAAATTAGTAAAATATCTATAGTTGAAAGTGTAGAAGGGAATGAAGGTCAAAATGCTGAAGAAAAATGGAATTTTGATGTAGACGAAAATAATGACATATATATTTACATTGAAAAAAACTCATCATATGGAAAAACAGAATTAATACAATCTGTAGATATAAAAAATATAAATGTTAATAAGCCAAAAGAAAAAGGAACAGTCAAATTTTATAAACCAGCTCAGGCAGAAGATGAAAAGAGAATGTTTATAAATCAGACAGAAAACGAAATTACGGAAATTACATATACAGGAGATTTAGAATCAAATAAAAAAGAACAAAAAATATCAAACCAAGGAGGAATTGTTGCCTTTAGATATGCAATAAATAATATTTCACAATATGTTTCTCAAGATGCAGAAGAAATTGACCATAGTCAATTATTAAAATTAACAAATATAACACAAGAAGATTTACAAACAACTTTAAGTTTTGATATTATTATAAATCTAACAAGTGGAAAAAAATACCAAGCACCAGTTAGTATTGAAATTCCAACAGACGAAATAATAGAAAAAGGAACAGTTGGAATAGACAAAACTGATTTCAATGATATAATTTTTAAAAGAATAGAAAATTAACTAAAAATACTTGCAAAAATAATAATTTGAGTATATAATACATAGTGGTATGAGATTAATCTCTGTATGGAAAGCAAGCTCAATAGAAGCCTATGAACCTTGTCAGGTCCGGGAGGAAGCAGCAATAAGTAGATACTTTTATGTGAGAATTGTTTTCCATAGAGAGATTGATATTCACACCATTTTTTAAAATTTAGGGAATTATAAAGGATGTGAAATTATGGGGTACACAGCTCTTTATAGAAAATTTAGACCACAAACATTTGCGGAAATGGTAGGTCAAGAACACATAACAAGAACATTAAAAAACCAAATAATTGCAAATAGAGTAGGACATGCATATTTATTTAATGGTGGAAGAGGAACAGGAAAAACAACATCTGCAAAAGTATTAGCCAGAGCAATAAATTGTCTAAATCCAAAAGATGGAGAACCTTGTAATGAATGCGAAATTTGCAAATCGGCATTAAATGGTTCATTAACAGACATAGTAGAAATGGATGCAGCATCTAATAACAGTGTAGAAGATATACGATCAATAAGAGAAGAAGTAAATTTTTTACCAACAAAAGCAAAATATAGAGTATATATAATAGATGAAGTTCATATGTTATCACAGGGAGCTTTTAATGCACTATTAAAAACACTTGAAGAACCACCAGAACATGTAAAATTCATTTTAGCAACTACAGAACCGCAAAAATTACCAGCAACAATACTTTCAAGATGTCAAAGGTTTGATTTTAAAAGAATATCAAATGAAGATATTATAAAAAGACTAGAAATAGTATGTAAAGAAAGTAATATAGAAATTACAAAACAAGCACTAAATATAATAGCAACATTATCAGAAGGTGCAATGAGAGATGCTTTATCAATACTAGAAAGATGTGTACAAGATGGAGAAAACAAAATTGATGAAGATAAAATAAAAGAATTAGTAGGAATTCCTAAAATCACATATATTCATAGCATAACAGAAGCAATAATAAAATATAATATAGATGAAGCAATGGAATCCATAACAAAAGTATTAGATGAAGGAAAAGATTTAAATAATCTACTTTGGGAAATCATAAAATATATAAAAGATATTTTAATGATAAAAACAGGTCAAAAACTAACAATGTACAATGAAGAAGATTATGAAAATTTGAAAAAATTGTCAGAAGAGATTTCAAAAGAAAGAGCAATAAAACTAATAAATGAATTATCAAAACTAGAAAATGACATGAAAAGCTCAACACAAAAATTAATAATATTTCAAGCAGGAATAATTAGTTTATGTGATAATGAAATACCATCATATAATAACAATTCAAATAATGAAATAAGTAGAGAAACAAACTTAGGAGAAGTATATGAAAGACTAGAAAAAATAGAAAATTATCTTCGAGCTGAAAATGGAATTAATAGAATGCAAAATGTTGCTCAAAAAAAAAATACAGTAACTAATACAAAAACAAATAATATTAATGAAATTTCGGGAATAGGAAAAAACAAGAAACCAGCACAATACTGGAATACAGTTGTAGACAATTTTAAACAAACAGGAAAAATAATGATATATACGAATTTATTAGAAACTAATGCAGTTGAAATTAATGATATGACAATAGGAATAGAATTTCCAAAGGGGATGACAGCTTTTGGAAAAACAGTTTTAGAAAACCCAGAAAATAAAACAGAAATATCAAAACAGGTATCAATTGCATGTGGAAAAACAATGCAAATAAAATATATAGATACAAAATCACAAGAAAATACAGATGTATCAGAAGAAAATGAGTTGTCAAATTTTGCAAATGAATTTGACATACCATTTAATGTAATAGAATAGGAGGAAATCAATATGTCAAAAAGAGGAGGATTCCCAGGAATGGGAGGATTTGGTGGAATGAACATCAATAATTTAATGAAAGAAGCAAAAAAAATGCAAGCAGATTTAGAAAAAAATCAATCTGAACTTGCTAAAAAAGAATTCGAAGCGTCAGCTGGGGGAGGAGCAGTAAAAACTATTGTTAATGGGCAAAAACAAGTATTAAGTTTAAAACTAGAAAAAGATGTTGTTGACCCAGATGATGTTGAAATGTTACAAGATTTAATTGTTACTTGCCTAAATCAAGCATTTAAACAAGTTGACGATGCACAAGCAGCTTCAATGGGAAAATATAATATACCAGGATTAATGTAGGAGAAAAAAGAATGTCAATGTATTCACCATCAATAGAAAGATTGATACAAAGTTTTGAAAAGCTACCAAGCATAGGGAATAAAACGGCAGCAAGATTAGCATTTTATATATTAAATGCATCTGAAAGTGAAACAAATGATTTTATTTCTGCAATTGTAAATGCAAAGAAAAATTTAAAATATTGTAGCAAATGTTATAATATATCAGATACAGATCCTTGTCCAATCTGCGGAAATCCTAAAAGAGACCAATCTGAAATATGTGTTGTAGAAGATGTAAGAGATATAATTGCAATGGAAAAAACACATGAATTTAGGGGCGTTTATCATGTTCTACATGGTTCAATTTCCCCTATGAATGGGGTTGGCCCTGATGATATAAAAATAAAAGAATTATTAGCTCGTCTTATGGATGGACAAGTAAAAGAAGTAATACTTGCAACAAACCCAAGAGTGGAAGGTGAAGCAACTGCAATGTATTTATCAAAATTAATAAAACCATTGGGAATAAAAGTGACGAGAATTGCTCATGGTATTCCAGTAGGTGGAGATTTAGAATATACAGATGAAATTACATTAACTAAAGCTCTAGAAGGTAGAAGGGAATTATAAATTATTTAGAAGCAGAAATAAGTGCAAGGTTGTCACCTAGTGCAGAGAAAAAAGCTGCTAAAACATCTAGATTATCTGTACCAAACTCATTACTTATCATAATTGCAAGCGAACTGGCAAGAGCTATTAAGTTACTACCAGAACAATTAGCGGAATCCATAAAAGTCACCTCTTTATATTTTATGAAGTGACTTTTTTTATGTGATTAACCAAGTAAAATTTTACAAATGTCTTTTGTAGAATTCTTTTTAGATATTAGTCTTGCTCTAATTTTCATTTCTTGCATTTTATCAGGGTTTGAAAATAAACTATTTAAAATATCCTCAACATTGTCACCTTTTTTTATCCAGATAGCAACTTTGTTTTTTTCTAAATAATTAGCATTTTCTTCTTCCTGTCCAGGAATTGGATTTATAACTACTATTGGTAGTCCAGAAGCTAGGCTTTCCGTTGTAGTAAGCCCACCCGGTTTTGTGACAACTAAATCAGAAATACTCATTAATTGAGGTACTTTGTCGGTATATTCCAATATTTTTACGGAATCCTGTTTCCCAAGTTCTTTAACTAAATTCTCAAAATTTTCTTTCATTTTTTGGTTTTTGCCAGAAATCGCTACAATTTGTATATTTTCGTGACAGTTTACAAAAGATTTAAAAATTCGAAAGGTTTGAGTTTTGCCAAGTCCAAATTCACCACCGCCGAAAAATAAAATTGTTTTTTTATTTGGAGATAAACCAAAGCTTTTTAAAATTTGAGATTTATCATATTTTAATAAAAATTTATTTGAAAGCGGAATACC
This sequence comes from uncultured Clostridia bacterium, assembly GCA_934167135.1. Lineage (GTDB taxonomy): Bacteria > Bacillota > Clostridia > TANB77 > CAG-508 > CAG-269. The sequence continues at coordinate 11,968 of CAKPKI010000002.1, read as the reverse complement.
TGTGGCATAAATTTTTTGTTTTGGAATCCCTTTATCAGACAATTGTTTTCTCATCTCTTCATGAGATACAAAATAATAATCAACATATTCATTAAATACAATCCATTGATCATGTGGTGCATAGTCTGTTAAAATAGTTGCAAGTTTTGAGGTTAATTTACCTTGTTTTTTTAAATATGCACACATTGTTGAAGCAAATGGATGAGTAGATATTATTAAATCTGGATTAAAACTTTTTAACAATTTATTTAATTTTATTGATAAAAGCTTGTTTGATGTAGTACTTAATTGTGCAATAGGTCCTGTTTGTGCATTCCAATATAATTTTCCCCATGTTTGAGGAGTTTTTTTTGCCATTTCTGAATATGCAGTAGTAGTAATTTTATCAAAAAACTTATTAACATAGTACATACAATCAACTAATTTTATATCTATATTTTTATAATTTGTTTCAATATATTCTTTTATAGAACGAGCGGCACTTAAATGACCTCCTCCATAAGAAGCATAAAAAATCATAACTTTTTCCATATCAATCTCCTTAAAGTATTTTTTTTATTTTATCATAAACCAAAAATAATTTGTATATTTTTTGAAAAAAAAACCAAAATATTAAAAAGAAGGAGGTTATGATGAAAAAAAGTAAAATTTGGATGGTTTTAACATTTATTGCGGTAGTTATTGCAATAGTGTTTGGATATAATTTTTTAAATCAGAAAAAAGCATATGCAACAACAAAAGAAAATGATTATAATATGGCATTTTATCAAGTAGTTGAATATGTACAAAATGTAAAAACATATTTAGCAAAATCCATGATATCAAAATCAGCAGAACATGGTGCAGAAATTTTAACTCAGGTTTGGAGAGAGGCAAATTTAGCCCAAGCATATTTGGGAATGTTACCAGTAGAAAGCCAAGAGTTGGAAAATACAGAAAAATTTCTAAACCAAGTAAGTGAATATAGTTATTCACTATCAAGGAAAAACATAGAAGGTACAGATTTAACAGAAGATGATATAAACAAAATAAAAGAATTATATAATTATGCAAATGACCTGTCAAATACATTAAACGAAATGTCAGATGAATTAAATAATGGAACATTAAATTGGTCAGACTTAATAAAAAACGAAGAAGGCTCAGATATAACGGAAATAAGTACTTTTGATGTTGTTGAAGAAAATTTTCATGAATTTACTGGTTTAATTTATGATGGAGCATTTTCTGAACATATAACTAGTTCAGAAAAGAAAGGGTTAACTGGAGATGAAATTGATGAGGAAACCGCAAAACAAAAGGCTGAAGAATTTGTTGGAAAAGATAAAATAAAAAATACAAAAAGTAATGGTTATGTAGAAAATGGTGATATACCAGTATATAGGTTTGAAATGACTACAAATGATGATAAAACTATAGGAATATCTATTTCAAAAAAAGGTGGACATGTAGCATTTCTAAATTATGATAGAAATGTAGATGAAGAGAAAATAACAGAACAGGAAGCAGTTCAAAAAGGAAAAGAATATCTTACAAGTAAAGGTTTTGAGAATATGAAAGAAACATATTATTTAAAAGATAATGGTTTTATTACAATAAATTATGCATATTTTCAAAATAATGTAATAATGTATCCTGATTTAATAAAAGTAAAAGTTGCATTAGATAATGGAGAAATAATTGGACTTGAAACTACTGGTTTCTTAAATTGTCATTATGAAAGAAGTATTCCTACGACTAAGATTTCGATAGAGGATGCTAGAAATAAATTGTCTGATAAAGTTGATGTTATAAGTGGAGGTTTGGCTATTATTCCTACTCAGTGGAAAACCGAGAAGTTTTGTTATGAATTTAAGGGCAAAGTAAATGATATAGATTTTAATGCATATATTAATGCCGAAACAGGAGAAGAAGAGGATGTTTTAATTATTACAAATACTCCAAATGGAACTCTTACAGAATAGTTCCTAAAAATGAATGTTATAAAAAAACTTGAAAAATAAAATGTAATAAATTTCCAAAATAAAAAGATTGATATTGTATATAATAAATAGTGAAAAGGTTAAATAACTTTTTCAAAGCGGTCCGTAATACAGATAAATTTGAAAGGAGATTCTAAAATGTCTAAAAACAACAAATTAATATCTGAAAACTTACGAACAGAAATAGCAAAAGAATTAGGTGTTTATGATCAAGTAAAACAAGATGGTGGAAGTTGGGAAAATGTTTCTTCTAAAACATGTGGTAGTATAGTTTCAAAAGCTATAGAAATTGCAAATAGAGCTGTTGAAAATAAATAGTTTTTGGATATGCCAAAAGTCGAGCTTAAATTATTATTTAATTTAAGCTCGATTATTATATTGCAAAAAAATAACAAGTATAATATAATAGAAAAAATTAACAAGCAAGATGGAGGAAAAATATGAAGGTAAAAGATATATTAAATGTCACAAAAGGTGAATTGATTGTAGGAGATGAACAAGCTGATTGTGAAGAATTTTCAAAAGATACAAGAACAATAAAACAAGGAGATGTTTATATAGGAATAAAAGGAGAAAAATTTGATGGAAATCAATTTTGGAAGCAAGCATTTGATAATGGTGCAAGTGTAGCAATTATTCAAAATGTAGAAATTACAAAAAATGAGCTGGAAAAATATTCAAATAAAATAATTATAAAAGTAGAAGATACACTAAAAGCATTATACAAAATTGCTGAATATAAAAGAAGTTTATATAATATACCTGTTATAGCAATCACAGGTAGTGTGGGAAAAACAAGTACAAAAGATATAATTGCAAGTGTAGTTAATACTAGTTATAAAACATTAAAGACAGAAGGAAATAACAATAATAACATAGGATTACCATTAACAATATTAAAATTAAAAGACCATGAGGCATTAGTTATTGAAATGGGAATGAATCATTTTGGAGAAATAAGTTTATTAACAAATATTGCAAAACCTACATTAGCAGTTATTACAAATATAGGAACATCACATATTGGGAACTTGGGCTCAAGGGAAAATATACTAAAAGCCAAATTAGAGATATTAGAAGGAATGGATATTCCTAAAATAATTATTAACAATGACAATGACTTATTAAATGATTGGTATGAAAAAAACAAAGATAATAAAAAAATAGAAATACATACATTTGGAATAAAAAATAAAAGTGAAGTTATGGGTGGAAACTTAAAAACTCATGAAGAAAGCAGTGAGTTTGACATATTAACTGATTCTGAAATTACAAAAATAAAAGTACCTGTAGGAGGAGAACATTTTATATATAATGCATTATGTGCAGTGACTGTTGGAAAAATATTGAAATTATCGAACGAAAAAATTCAGTATGGAATAGAAAGTTTTGAATTAACTAAAAAAAGAATGGATATAAAAAAATTAGAAAATGGTGCAATAATTATAAATGATGCATATAATGCAAGTTATGAATCTATGAAAGTCAGTTTAGAATTTTTGGCTAATCATACAGGTGAAAGAAAAATTGCAGTATTAGGAGATATGTTTGAACTTGGAGAATATTCAGAAGAACTTCATAGAAAAGTTGGAAGAGAAATAATAAAAAATAATATAGATTTATTAATTTGTACAGGTGAAAATGCAAAGTATATAATAGATGAAGTTAATAAAAACAGTAAAATAGAAACATGTTTTATGAACAATAATGAACAAATTGTGGAAAAGTTATCTCAAGAATTAAAAAAAGGTGATGTTGTTTTGGTAAAAGCATCAAATGGAATGAAATTTTTTGAAATTTGTCAAAAACTATAGATTTTTTTGTCAAAAATTGATATAATGCAAATACCAATTATTTTTGGGAGGACGTCAAATGAAATTCAAAGATTATTACAAAATATTAGAGCTAGAAAATAGTAAAGTATCAATAGAACAAATAAAATCGGCATACAGGAAGCAAGCCAAAAAATATCATCCAGATGTTAATGTTGGTAATAAAGTAGCAGAAGAAAGAATAAAAGATATAAACGAAGCATATAGAATATTATCAAACCCATCAACAAAGAAAAAATATGATAGAAGTTGGAATTATAATATAGGATATAAACAAAAAAGAGCAAAACAAAAAACATCTGGTGAAGTTGCTAGTGAATTTTTTGGAATGTTTTTTGGTAATAGCGAAATAAAAGAAGAAATAGCTCAAAGTCAGATACCTCCGGTTAAAGGAGAAAATATAGAAACAGAAATAAACATATCAATAGAAGATGGATTTTATGGAACTGAAAAAAAGCTTGTACTAAAAGACATAGAAGGAAAATCAAAAACAATAGAAGTAAAAATTCCAGAAGGTATACAAAATGGAGAAAAAATACGATTACTTGGACAAGGAAAACAAGGAAGAAATGGTGGAAAAAACGGAGATTTGTATATTAAAATAAATATAGAAAATGGAAAAAAATACAAATTAGACGGAGATGACTTATATACAATAGTGCCGATAACTCCGTGGGAAGCGGCTTTAGGAACAAAAGCAAAAGTAAATTCAATAGATGATAGTCAAACAGCAGTGTTTATACCAAATGGGGTACAGTCAGGAGAAATAATTGAGATACCAGAAAAAGGATATAAAACACCAAAAGGTAAAAGAGGTAATTTAATAGCACAAATTAAAATTGTAGTTCCAGATAAATTAACAAGTGAAGAAAAAGAAATCTTCAAAAAATTAAAAGAAATATCAAAATTTAATCCAAGAAGAGTTTAAGAATTAAAAAAGATGCTTAAAAGTACTGAAAAATCAGTGATACTATTGACATAATGAATAAAATTTAGTATAATTATTAGTGTGAGTTCGTAAACATAAGATAAACTATGGATTAAATCATAGGGAATGAGGTGTAAATATACATGGAGATGTTACAAGGAAAACATTTTAGTATAACAGATCCAAAAGGAGTAAATACAGTAATTTATCAAATAAATAAAACAAAAAAAGAATTTTTAAAAGATTATCCTAAATATACTGTTGAAAGATTAGATTTTACAGAAGAAATCAGAGGAGAAAATACAAGAAAAACATTTTACGTTGACGAGCCACAACAAAATGGAAATCAATTAGTAATTCTATCATTTGGAAAAGAAAATGTGGTAATAAACTCAGGAATACTAATTGACAACGAGGTAAGAATATCAAAAGTACCAACACCGTTTAAGTTTAATACACTATATTCAGAAGAAGAACAGGAATTTAAAGAATTTAACTATACACCGAATATGAAAAGAGACATATGTGTTATAGATCCTGAAACTACAGAAGAATTAAAACCTAGACTTTATTTTGATGAAAATGAAAATAAAGTAAAGGGAAGATGCAAATTAAAACCATACAAATCTTATTTCGCATTCGAAGTAAGAGAGGATGATGGAAAAGTTTAAGGAGGGGCAATTTACTATGGTAAATAGCACAGTAAATGGTAAAAAAATAGGAAGTGCAGCAGGAAAAGATGATAAAGTAAAATTTACTTATAGTCTTTGTGGAAAAAGAAGCATAAAAAAAGAAATGGACACAAAAATCAATAATGCAAAACCAGTAATATCTATAATAGAAACATTAAGAAAAGATGGACAAATTGTTGCAGAAACAAGTGAATATGTTGCTATTAAAGCATATGATGGAAACAATCCAAACAAAGTTAAAAACAGCAAAGAACATACCATATAATACAAACCAAAGAGAAGGTGATTTATAAATGAATTATAAAGTAGAAGGTGCAATAAGAAAAAATAAAAAATATTTTATACTATTTGGAATACTATGGTTATTTATAGCCATAGTATTAATTGTGCCGATAGTATCGGCATTTAATATACCAGCTCCAGAAGGAAGCACATTTGGAGCTATAGATGTTTTTGTAAATGCAATGAAAAATCCATTTAAAGCATTTGCAAATATTGCAGAAAATGGATATATGGGAGCTTATATAAAAGCATTAGTTACATTTTCAATAATATTTGCAATATTCTTTATAGTTGGGGTTGCTAGGTCAGCACCAAAAAATGAATATACAGATTTTGAACATGGTTCAAGTGACTGGAGCAAAAATGGAGAACAATATGCAATTTTAAATAATAAAAAAGGAATTGTTTTAGCAGAAAATAATTATTTGCCAGTAGATAAAAGAGGAAATGTTAATGTATTAGTAGTCGGAGGTTCTGGTTCTGGTAAATCAGCATCATACTCAATCCCAAATGCATGCCAACTATTAGGGTCATATGTATTTACAGACCCTAAAGGAGAATTGTATGATAGAACAGCTGGATTTATGAAAGCACATGGATATAAAATAAAAGTACTTAATTTAGTAAAACCACAAAACAGTGATGGATATAATCCATTACATCATATAACATCAGAAATAGATGTAGATGTTATTGCAAATACAATTGTAAAAGGCCAAAAATCAGATGGTGGTTCAGACCCTTATTGGGACGACATGGCAGAAATGTTATTAAAAGCATTAATATATTATTTGATGGCAACAAGACCAGAAGAAGAACAGAACTTAGCAAGTTGTGCTGAATTAGTAAGAGCTGCAAACTCAAATGGTGGAAGTAACTTGCTTACGGAATTAATAAGTAAGCTACCATATGACCATCCAGCAAGAATGAATTATAAATCTATTGAAATAGCACCAGAAAAAACATATGGCTCAATATTAAGTACTTTGCAATCAAAGTTAGGAAAATTTGACTCTAAAGAAATTGCAGAAGTAACATCAACAGATACAATTGATTTTGAAGAAATAGGAAGCCAAAAAACAGCAGTTTATGTAATTTCTTCTGATACACATACAGCATATGATTTCCTATTAACTATATTTTTCTCACAAATGATACAACAATTATATAATTTTGCTGATGATAATGGAGGAGCTTTAAAAGTTCCAACATACTTTATATTGGATGAGTTTGCTAATATTGGAAAGATTCCTGATTTTGATAAAAAGATTTCTACATCAAGAAGTAGAAAAATATCATTTAGCGTAATTCTACAGAACTTAGACCAATTAGAGGCTATATATGAGAAATCTTATGAAACAATTATTGGTAACTGTGATACACATTTGTTTTTAGGAAGTAACTCATATAAAACTGTAGAGTATTTTTCTAAAGCATTAGGTGAAAAAACAATTGAAAGAGATAGTATTTCTATAAATAGAGATAGAAAATATTTTAAAACAGGACAAAGTACTTCAGACCAGGTAATGGCTAGGGCTTTAATGACTCCAGATGAATTGAGAAGAATGGATAATGATTTATGCATTATTTTTGAAAAAGGAATAAAACCTGTTAAGGCTAATAAATTCTATTATTTTAAACATAAAGAGATGATTAATTCACTTAAAAAGGTTGAAATTAGTCATAATGATATTGAGGAAATGGATAGAGGAGAGTGGAGAAAGTTTAATCCATATAATCCTTGGACAGAAGATAAGTCTGAAAAAGAGGTTCAGAATTTACAGGTTGAGTCATTGGATGATTTGTTTGATGATGAACCTAAAAAAGAGGAAAATAAGGTTGCTGAACCTGTTGCTGTGGCAACTAAGAGACCGAATAAGAGTGATTCTGAGTCTGATTTGAATACTTCTATTGATGATTTGTTTGATGACTTGTCTACTCCTTCTCAGTTTTCTACTAATTCTACTCCTCAAGTTGAGGATGAGGATTCTTATGATTTACAGAAGGAACTTGAGGCTAAGTTTGATGAGTTGTTTGGTCCCTTGGATGAGTAGTTGGAAATTTGAATAAATGATAGTGAGATTTGACTCTTTTCAAATTATTGTATGATAGTTTGGGAAGGGTTTTTTCTTGTTGAAATGAATATTGTAAAACTATGGAAAATATAAAATATTGTAAAAAAATAATAAAACTATTGACTTTAAAAAAGATTATTGTTATAGTGAATTTGAAATATAAAATATTTTAATATGTAAAGATTAATTGTTTGTTAGAAATGGAGGGATAATATGACAACACGTTTAGATCAACTAAAGTCTGATTTAGCAACTGCGCAAAAGAGCAAAGCAGATGCGGAAGAAAAAAAAACTGAAATAAAAGAAAATTTAGAAAAATTAAAAGATAAAAGAAATAGGTTTAGATTTGCTAAAGATGGCTTAGTACCAAAGGTTAATAGGGCTATTTCAGAATTAGAAAATGTTTCAAGTGCTACATCTAATGCTTCAGCAAAATTAACAAGTGGTTTAAAAACAGATAGTAAAGATGATTCAAGTCAAATAAGAAATGTAAAGACTGTAGCAACTAGAGCTATAAGTATCAAATCAGCATTAACGAAAGCTCTAAACGACTTCAAGAAAGAACTAGAAAAAGTGGAGAAATTAGTAGAAGAGGAAGGACAAAAATTGAGAAGAATAGAAAATAAAATAGGAAGCCTGGAGGCTGAAATAGCAAAAATAAAAGCTGAAATAGAAAGCCTAGAAGCAGCTCAGAGCACAGGGCGGAGCTAGATAAAATATAGAAAGGAAAGGAATTTATTATGCATATAAATGAAGAAGCTATGAATGATGCAAAATCAGATTTAACAAAAGCAAAGAAAAGTGCAGAATCGGCAGCATCTATTGTTGGAAGTATTATATTACCACCAGAATCTAATGTGGATTTTTCTGGTATAGTTGGACAAATAAAATCATTATATAATATGATTAATAGTGCTAGTGGATGGATTGCTAATAGAATAACTGCCTTTCAACAGGTTGAGAGTGATAATAGAGCAATAATATCACAAGTAGCAGCAAGTTTTTCAGGAATTTCTGTTGGGGGTATTTCAAAAAGTAGTTATTCAAGTAGCCCAAGTAGCCCAAGTTTTAATACAGGATCTAGTTATTCAAATATTAGTTCTAGTGGAAGTTCATCAATTTCAGGAGCTAAGTTGGATGATAAAATTAGCAGTAGTAACAAAGATACTAAAAATAATACAAAAATATTTGAAGAAAAAAAATCAGCAATTGAGGAAATATTAAAGAAAAATGAAGTTCTAGGTTCAGTAGATAAAAACATTTTAGACAAGTATAAGGCAGAAATATTGAAAGATGCTTCTGATGGTAAAATAGATTTAGTTAATATGAATGATAAACAAATACAAAGTGAAATTGCAAAAAGAATATTGCAAAAAGAAAACTTAAGTATAGATAAATCATTTGGAATATTAGAAGAGTTAAATGGAAATTATGGTGTAAATCAAAATGCATTAAAGAATATGAATGAAGAGGAAACAAAAGAATATATAGAAACGATCTCTGAAAAATATAATTTGTCAAAAGAAGATGCAACTAAGATAGGACAGGCTATTAAAAATTCAGAATTAGATGGATATGATATAGAAAGTAATTTAATTTATGCATCATTTAAGGATAATCCTGAGAAATTTGAAAAAGTATTTGGATTTTCTTTATATAAAACAGATGAAGAAGGCATAGTATCTATAAATGATGTAGGTATTATAACAGATATATTTTTAACAGTAAATAGTAGTGCATGCGGAGGAAAATTATTAACAATTACAGAAGATGGAAAGATGAAAGTAAATTCAGATTTCTTAGAAATTGATGGAAATGGAAATTATAAATTCAAAGAGCAACAAGATTTATCATCATCAGAAAACATACAAAAAATAATGACTGATTATATTAATACAAAACCAGAAGGAATTGAATTAAAGACAGAGATGTTAAACGGTAAGGTTTCTATGGGAGTGATGACGAATGATAACGCAGATGATATAAAAGAAAATATAAAATCATGTATAGCTGATAACAAAGGACAAGTTGTATTAAATTTACAGCAAGATAAAGATCATCCAATTAAATTTATGGATGCAGAAAATAAAACAGAGTATTGTTCGACTGCTGATTGGAATGAAAATACAGAACATTCAGTTTTGATTACTGATGTAAATGATGAAGGTGTTGTAGTAAGCTCATGGGGGAAAAAATATACAATTTCTTTTGAAGATTTAGAAAATAATGGAAATGTTCAAGTGTATAGTAAAAAATATAGTTTTAATGCACAACAGATAGAAGCTAGTGAAAATGCTGCAATAAATGTAAGTACTGGTGATAATACAAATATAAAGTCAGAAGTAAATTCAAGTACAACTGTGAATTCTATTGAAAGTAATATTGAAGAAAATAAATCTAATTAATAAGCTATTTTATATAGTTATAGCTTCAAAAATCATATAATAATTTGATAGAAAAATTTACATACATAAAATAAGCAAAAAATTTGAAGAAATATGTTGACAATTATAAATATTATTGTTATATTTGAATTATAATTATTGTAAAGAAATAAAACAAAAAAATTATATAGTTTTATTGTAATAATTAAATATATTGAAGGAGGAAAAAAGTATGGAGATTAATGCTAATTTTTCAAATATGGAAGAAGTTGCAAATGAAATAAGAGGAAAAGGACGAAATGTAAATGAATCATTAAGAGAGGTATATAATATTGTTAATACAAAAATAAGAGAGGCTTGGCATGGATGGGGAATATATAATGATGTAATAGAACCAATTAATGAGATGGTAGTAAATGTTAATAAAATGATAAATCTTACTACTAATATTATGCCACAAGCACTTGAAGGAATTGTAACTAATTATAGAGTAGGTGGTAGAACTGGAGGAGAGACTAAAATAGGTGGAAATATAAATGATGATGTAACAGCAATTGAAGCAGAACCTGTTTTTGATAGTGATACTAAACATTATGATTCAGAACAAATACTTAATGGAAAAAATCAAATTTTAGAGGTGTTGGATAATGCAATAACCTCAATGGATGAATATCAGAAATCTTTCAATTCTGTTAATTGGGATGGACCGACAGCAACCACTTTTCAGTCAACATATGATGATTTAAAAGCTAGTGTAAATAATGCTTTAAAAGAAATACAAGACCAACTTGATGGAATAATAAATGCTGCAAAAACTGATTTTGATAATGTTGATGCAGAGACGAGAAAATCTATACAAATGTAATATAAAAAATTATAAATACTTTCGTGTATAACTAGATGATATATAGTTATACACGAATTATTTGTATAAGAGTAAAAACACGAAAAAAGGGAAGAGATGTGAAAAATGATTGTAACATTAATAGGAAAAAATGTAATATATAAAACTAAATTACCTAAAAATGCGAGTGGGAATTATTGGATTGTTGGAGAAAATAATAGAAAATTGGTAAATATTGAAAGTAATAATGGGTATTGGACAGTAAACAGCAATAATCATGTAAAGATAATAAATCCTAAAGATGCTATAATATCTAATATAACACAATTATCAAAGGGAAATAATAATATAATAGAGCAAATTGTTTTAAAAGAATATGATATGAATTATATTACTATTAATGATTTTAAAGATGAACTTTTTGTTATATATTGCGAGCCTACTTATGAAAGCAATTATACACAATTAAAAAGAAAAAAATCAAGTGATATTTTTATAGGTAAGGGAAATTCTAATACAATTGTATATGATAATCCACTAATAAAACAAATACATGCCAGAATATTTTTTAGTAATGGAAAATTAATGATAGAAAATTATGATACTAAATTTGGAACTTTTGTTAATAATAGTCCTGTAAATAAAAAAGTGAAACTTTTATTTAATGGAGATGTCATTTTTATAATGGGATTAAAAATCATTATATTAGGAGAAAATATATTAGTAAATAATCCATATGATTCTGTAAGTTATAATAAAAGTTTTTTTGACATTGCTAAAAATAAACAACAAACTATAGAATCTATAGAAGAAGACGACACTGATATAGAATTATATTCCCAAAATGATTATTTTACAAGAGCTCCTAGAATAACTAATATACTAGAAAAAGAAAAAGTAAAAATAGATAAACCACCAGAAAATCAAAATAAAGAGGATAGACCTCTTA
>CAKPKI010000001.1 GCA_934167135.1 uncultured Clostridia bacterium | reverse complement strand
GTGTAGACATATCAATTCCTCCTTATTTTTTTATTTTACTGAATTATATCAATAAAAAAATATAATTTCAACAATTCACACAAAAAACACAAACAAGGAATAATTTCATAACAAAATACATATAAACTAACTGTACAAAAATACCAAGCAAAAGATGGAAGGAGTTTGGATATGAGGGAAAATGAATTAACTATAATTGAAAATTTCTTGGAAAATAAGGAGGAAAAATTAAATGTTAAAGAAGAACCATTTGACAAGCTCATGTTTTTTTATAAATCTGCATTAAAACAATTGGAATTACAAATGAATATAATTAAAGAAGAGTTTAAGATAATGTATAATTATGATTTAATAGACCATGTTGACACAAGAATAAAAGAACCTAAAAGTATAGTTAAAAAAATGGAAAAGAAAAAGTATAAAAAGACATATTTTAATTTAATAGAAAAAATTAATGATATTGCAGGAATGAGAATTGTTTGTACACTAAAAGATGATATATTTTTTGTTAAAGATTTAATTAAACAAATACCAGATGTGCATATATTAAAGGAAAAAGATTATGTTACAAATCCAAAGCCAAGTGGATATTCAAGTTATCATATGATTGTTGAAGTACCTGTAAAATTGTCACAAAAGACTATATATGTAAAATGTGAGATACAAATAAGAACACTTGCAATGGATTTCTGGGCAAGTTTTGAACATAAAATAAAGTATAAAACAGAGAATGAAGTTAACAAAAAAACTTCAAAAGAATTGGTTAATTGTGCAAAAATGATTAGTAAGTTTGATGACAAAATGATTTCACTTAAAAATATATAATAAAATATTGCTTATTTCAACATAATATGATAGTATCTACAATGTTTAAAATTATACCAAAAAGGAGATTGAAGACTATGAAAATAATTATGTTGGGGACAGGTCATGGTTCTGTTACAGAATGCTATAATACATGTTTTGCACTAGAAAAAAATGATGAATATTTCTTGGTAGATACAGGTGGTGGAAATGGAATAATAAACAACCTAAAAGATACTAATATAGAAATGAAAAAAATAAAAAATATATTTATATCACATACACATATAGACCATATACTAGGTGTTATATGGATAATACGTGAATATGTAAGATATTATAATAGAGGATATGAAATACCACTAAATATATATGGAAATGATTTAGTTATTAATGCAATAAAGCAAATGTCTGAAGCATTAATACCAGTAGGACTTTTAAAACATGTAGGAACAATGATAAAGCTAAATGTGGTAGAGGATGGTGATAAAGTAAAAATTTTAGATAATGATGTTACATTTATTGATTTAAATGCATTCAAAGTAAAACAATTTGGTTTTATTATGAATTATTTGCCTAAAAAACAATTTGTTTTCTTAGGAGATGAAGTATGTAATGTTAAAACAGAAAAATACTTAAAAGATTGTGAATGGATATTTTCAGATGCTTATATGGCAGGAAAAGAAGCAGAAGAGTACAACCCCATAGAAAGACATCATCATAGTACAGTAAAATTTGTTGCAGAAATGGCAGAAAGATTACATATAAAAAATATAATCTTATCACATTCAACTGATAAAAATTTAGAACACAGAAAGCAAATATTTACTGAAGATGCTAAAAAATATTATAAAGGTAATGTATTTGTACCCTATGATTTAGAAACTTTTGAAATAGTATAATGGAGGAAAATATGGAAGAGGACGTTGAAATAGCTTTAGATATAGTAGTAAATGAAATAGCAAATATAACAAACAAGTATGCTGTTTGTAAAGAAGCAAAAGAAAATAACATATATAAAGCAAAACTTGAAGTTTTAGAAAAAATGCAACACGAAATATATATGAATAATGGAAGAATTATAAAAAAAATACTTGATGAGAGAAAGAAAGGGACAATATAATGCAAAAAAATGATATTAGAAGAAAATTAGATGAAAGTGCCCTAGAACAAGCTTTATTAGAATTAAATCAAGATTTTTTAGATGATTTACCAGAAACACCTCAAAAATTATTTGAGTATACTTCAAGAAGAGCTGAACCAGAAATATCTAGTAGTATTAATTATGAACTAGGGCAAAGAATGTTAAACAATAGATTATCTGATAAAGATTATTTTATAACATTTTTAAAAATTGTAAGATTTGTATTTTCGGGAAAGGAAAAATCGTTAAACCCAAAAGCAAATATTTTATTGGCACAAACTGGTGCTGGAAAATCAAGATTAAGAGAATTGGTATTAAGAAAAAATCCAAAATCAGTAATAATAAATTCAGACCATTTTAAGAAATTTAGAACAGATGTAGATAAATTATTTGAAGAGGATCCAGCACATTTTGGAGCATTAACAGGAATTGATTCATATGATCATGCAAATGATATAAATATGTATGCTATGGAAAATGGTTATGATATTCTTTTAGAATGTGCACCATCAACATCACAAGGAATGATAGGAGTAAATAAGAAAATGCTTCAAGATTATCAATATGATATAAACTATTTTGGACTTGCAGTAGGAAATTTACCAAGTGCTTTTTCTATACATAAAAGATATGAAGAAGATATAAGAGATCCAAAGATGAAAGGTGAAGCGAAATTAACAAGTTTGGCAAGACATAATGATTCTTATGATGCAATGTCAAAAATAATGCAAGGTATAGATTTATATAAACTACATACTTATAGAAGAGGAACAGCAGAAGAAAAATTTATCCCACAATTAGTAGATGGAAAAAATAAGATTGAAGTTTTTAAAAAATTACAATATGAATCAAATGTTATGTATCTAAAAGAACAGCAAGCAAACAATATGAAAGAATATAATGAGATAAGAAGATTGATGGAAGAAAGAAATGCAGACAAAGCTCAAATTCAACAACTAGAAGATGTAAAGAAAATGTTTACTCAATTTAGCTTACATGAGCAAGAAAAATTTGATGGTTATATACAAATTTAGTCAAAAGCACTTGACAGTTTACAATAATAATTATAAAATATAATAGGTTGAAAAAATATATAAGAAGAAAAAT
The DNA here is from genome assembly GCA_934167135.1 of uncultured Clostridia bacterium. GTDB lineage: Bacteria > Bacillota > Clostridia > TANB77 > CAG-508 > CAG-269. The sequence continues at coordinate 47,987 of CAKPKI010000001.1, read as the reverse complement.
AAAAAAAGGATATATTTATTCGAACATTGAAAATTAAATAAGAAAGAGGTGTATAACTATGAATATTTTAATCATAGTAGCCACTATCTTAATCTCATTAGCAATAGGAATACCAGTAGGAATGGTAATAAGAAAAAAAATTGCTGAATCTAAAATAGGAAGTGCTGAAGAAGAAGCAAAAAGATTAGTAGAACTAGCAAAAATAGAAGCAGAGAATTTAAAAAAAGAAGAAATTATCAAAGCAAAAGAAGAAATAATGAATGCTAGGAACGAATTAGATAAGGAGATTAAAGAAAGAAGAGGCGAAGTTCAAAAACAAGAAAGCAGAATAATACAAAAAGAAGAAAACTTAGAAAGACGTTCTGACAATTTTGAAAAGAAAGAAAAAGAATTAGAAAAAGAAGAACATGAATTAAAAGAAAAAGAAAAAGAAATTGAAGCTTTAAAAACAGAGCAATTTGAAGTCCTTCAAAAAGTTGCAAACTTAACAAGTGAAGAAGCCAAAAAACAATTACTAAGAAAAGTAGAGCAAGAAATAACAACAGAAAAAGCAACGCTAATTAGAGAACTAGAACAAAAAGCTAAGGAAGAAGCTAAAAAGAATGCAAAAGAAACAATAAGTTATGCAATTCAAAAATGTGCAGCAGACCACTCAGCAGAAACAACAGTATCAATAGTCCCACTTCCATCAGATGACATAAAAGGAAGAATTATTGGTAGAGAAGGTAGAAATATAAGAGCACTAGAAACACTTACAGGAATTGATTTAATAATAGATGATACACCAGAAGCAGTAATACTATCAGGTTTTGATCCATTAAGAAGAGAAGTAGCAAGAATTGCACTTGAAAAATTAATAGATGATGGAAGAATTCATCCAGCAAAAATAGAAGAAATGGTAGAAAAGGCAAAAGAAGAATTAATGGAAACTATAAAATCAGAAGGAGAAAGAGCAATATTAGAAACAGGAGTAATAGGACTAAATCCAGAACTTATTAAGCTAATAGGAAAGTTAAAATACAGAACAAGTTATGGACAAAATGTTTTAAACCACTCAATAGAAGTTTCAAACTTAGCAAGAATAATGGCAGAGGAACTTGGATTAGATACTAAACTTGCACGCAGAGCTGGATTGTTACATGATATTGGAAAAGCTTTAGACCATGATATGGAAGGAACACATGTAGAAATAGGTGTGGATATATTAAAAAAATTTAAAGAAAATCCATTAGTAATAAATGCTGTAGAAGCACATCATGGAGATGTAGAACCACAGACATTAGAAGCTGTACTAGTACAAGCAGCTGATGCAATATCTGCATCAAGACCAGGAGCAAGAAGAGAAACATTAGAAGCATACATAAAAAGACTAGAAAACCTAGAAACAATTGCAGATTCATTTGAAGGTGTTGAAAAATCATTTGCAATACAAGCTGGTCGTGAAGTTAGAATAATAGTGAAACCAGAAAAAATTTCAGATGATCAAATGACATTGCTTGCAAGAGATGTTTCAAAGAGAATTGAAGATGAAATGGATTATCCAGGTCAAATAAAAGTAAATATTATTAGAGAAACTAGAGTAGTAGATTATGCAAAATAAAAAATAACCAATAGGGTTTAGACCTTATTGGTTATTTTTTACTAATGAAAATTTTATCAAAATTATTAGATAGTAATAACTTTTACCATAAAAATATATTTAAACAATTGAATATAAAAATAAAGTATGATAAAATTCAATTACGAAAATATTCAAAAGAATAAAACTTAAAAGGAGGAAAAAATGAAAAAGAAAAGTATAATGTGGATAATAGTAGCGATCGTAGTAATAGCAACGATTGTATGTACAATAGCAGCAGTAGTATTAAATAAAAACAAAAATAAACCAGAGGGAGTATGGCAAACATACATAGATTACATTAACAAACAAAAATATGAAGAAATGTACAGTATGTTAACAAATGATTCAAAATCACAAATATCACAAGAAGATTTTGTTTCAAGAAACAAAAATATCTATGATGGAATAGAAATGGAAGATATGAAAATTCAAATAACATCTGTAGAAGAAGAAAATTCAACAACAACTAAAATTGTATATAATCAAACAATGAATACAGATGCGGGAGAAATTAAATTTGATAATACAGTACGATTAACAAAAGATAAAGAAAGAGGATATTTAATAAATTGGAACTCTAGTTTAATATTCCCAACATTAGGAAGTAACGATAAAGTAAGAATAAAAACAATATCAGCCGAAAGAGGGTCAATTACTGATAAAAATGGGCAAGTATTAGCAGAGCAAGGCTCTGTATCATCAGTAGGAATAGTACCAGGCAAACTTAGTGACAACAAAGAAGGCGACATAGAAAAAGTAGCAAATTTATTAGGAACAACAGCAGATTCAATAAACAAAAGTTTATCAGCAACATGGGTAAAAGATGATTCATTTGTACCTGTTAAAAAAATAGCCATGGATGCTACAGAACTAAAAGAACAATTACTTCAAATTCCTGGGATAAAAATAACAACAGCACAAGGGAGAACATATCCTTTGGGAGAAGCATCTGCACAACTAATAGGATATGTACAGACAATAACTGCTGAAGAATTAGAAGAAAATAAGGGCAAGGGATACACCGCAACAAGTGTAATTGGTAAAACAGGACTAGAAAAACAATATGAAGAAAGATTAAAAGGAAAAGATGGAGTAGAAATATATATAGAAGGTGAAGATGGAAAAAGAAAAACAGATATTGCAAAAATTGATGTTCAAAATGGAGAAACAATAAAATTAACAATAGATTCTACTATTCAGACAAAGCTATATAATGAATTAAAAAATGATGAAGGATTTTTCGTTGTAATGCAACCAAAAACGGGTGAACTATTGGCTCTTGTAAGCACACCATCATATAATCCCAATAGCTTTGCATTAGGAATGAGTGATGATGAATGGAATAATATAAAAAATAATGAAAAAAATCCAATGCTTACAAGATATTTACAAAGTTATTGTCCAGGCTCAACATTTAAACCTATAACAGGAGCAATTGGATTAACAACAGGAACATTAAGCACAGAAGATACTTTCCAATATAGTGGATTAAGTTGGAAAAAAGATGGTTGGGGAGAATATGATATAACAACACTTACTGCATATGATGGACCTAAAAATTTAAAAAATGCATTAATACATTCAGATAATATATATTTTGCACAAGCCATATTAAAAATAGGAAAAAAGAACTTTACTGATGGATTAGATAAAATTAAATTTAACGAAAATATAGATTTTGGATTAACAACATCAAAATCTCAATATGCAAATAAAATAGATATACCAAATGAAAAAACATTAGCTGATAGTGGATATGGACAAGGAGAAATTTTGGTAAACCCTATACATATGGCATCAATATATTCTGCATTTGCAAATGAAGGAAATATGATAAAACCATATATAGAATCAAAAAACATTAATACAGTAGAATATTTAGTTGAAAATGCATTTAGTAAAGAATCAGCAGATATAATAAAAGAAGATTTAATTCAAGTTGTAGAAAATCCAGAAGGAACTGCAAATGACATGAAAGTACAAGGCAGAACAATTGCTGGAAAGACTGGAACGGCGGAATTAAAAGCTTCAAAAGATGCTCAAGCAGATGTATTAGGTTGGTTTAACTGTTTTACAACAGACGATAATGACAATCAACTATTAGTTGTAAGTATGGTAGAAAATGGCAGAGATTTAGGTGGAAGTCATTATTTGATTAGTAAAATTAAAACATTGTTTTAATAGAAAGGAAACAAAGGATGAGAAATGAATTTGAAAAATATTCTGCAAACAAAAACAATCCAAAGTGGGAAAATATCATAAAAAGAGAAAAAAAAATTTATAAAAGAGAAAATGATATACGCTCAGAATTTGAAAGAGATTATAATAGAATCTTACATTGTAATGCATATAGAAGAATGAAACATAAAACTCAAGTTTTTTTCTCTCCAGAAAATGACCATATATGCACAAGGATTGAACATGTAATGCATGTAGAATCAGTAAGTTATACAATTGCGAAATATTTGGGATTAAATACAGAATTAACAAAAGCAATTGCAACAGGGCATGATATAGGTCATAGTCCATTTGGACATGAGGGAGAAAGAATATTATCACAAATTTCTGAAAGAGATATTGGCGAAAAATTCTGGCATGAAAGAAATGGTTTGGAATTTGTTGACAAAATAGAACTATTAGAAGACATAAATAAAAATCAACAAAATCTAAATTTAACATATGCAGTTAGAGATGGGATTATTTCACACTGTGGAGAAATTGACGAAAATTGCCTAAAACCACGAGAAGAATTTATAGATTTAAATGATTACAAATATCCTAATCAATATTCTCCATATACTTGGGAAGGTTGTGTTGTAAAAATAGCTGACAAAATATCATATCTAGGTAGAGATATAGAAGATGCAATAACTTTAGGGATATTAGATGAAAAGTTAAAAGAATTATATAAAATACTTAATTCAAAAGAAGTTATAAATAATACTGTAATAATAAATCATTTAATATGGGATTTATGCCAAAATTCATCACCAGAAAAAGGATTATGTTTTTCAGAAGAAACATTTAACTTGTTAAATGAAATAAAAGAATTTAATTATAAACATATATATAAGGCAAACAAATTAAAACCAGCCATACGATATTTTAATATATTGTTAAATGAAATATATTTTACTTTAAAAAGTACATATGATGGAAAAAATACTTTATATAAAATGAAAAAAATAAAAAAAATATATCCAGAAGTTATAGGAAATTTTATGGAATGGTTAGAAAGCTATTGGAATTTAGAAAGGCAAACAACTAAGAAAAATGAAAGTATAATAAATATAGAAGATGAGAAATCTTTTTCTAAGGGTATTATTTATTATATTTCTGGGATGACTGATAATTTTGCAATAGATACATATAATAAAATTGTTAGATTTTAAAACTGCGAACAAATAATCCATTAATCAGTAACAAAAATTGGAAAAAAGCTGGGATTGGTATTGAAAAAATATATAAAAAGTTGTATAATACTTAAGATAATATTTTAATAATACTTAAAAAATTTTAAGTATGCATTATTTATTTTTTGGATAATACATTAGGAGGAAAGCATATGGAATATTATTCAGTATTAGCAATGATGGAATTAGCAGTAATAATGGTGTTTTTAGTAGTTAACTTGTCTTCGAGAAACAATAAACGGAAAAATATTGGATTTAGCATAATCTCAATAGGAATTATTATAGGAATTATATGTAGTTGGATCTCTTTGGAGTTAGATGAAAATAAGTTTGATAATATATATGTTTTAAATATAAATTTACATAAAATAGTAAAATTTATAGAGCTTATTATTTTACCAAGCTTGCCAATGATATGTTCTCCACGAATAATGGAAGATAGAAATAATAGTACCAAAAAAGAAAAAACAAAAAATATTTTTGCGGTTATTATAATCTGTATTTTTGAAGCAATAGTTTTATTAGTGTTGGATATATATTATATAGATTCTAAAAACACATACCATAGAGGAAGTTGTTATTACTCTTCTTATCTTGGTAGCATATATGTTTTCACAAATAATGAAATTAAGTAAATATTACCAAAGTAGTAATAAACCTAATTTTTGGGCAATTTTATTATTTTTTATTTTTGGAATGCTTATGCAGATAGCTAATCCAGAAACCAATATAATTTGGTTTACTGTGTCGACTTTTGTAATATATGTATATATTTATTATAAAGAATTGAAACAAGGAGAAGATGATTTAACAAAATTGTTAGATCGTAATAGTTATAATTTATTTTTTTGTAGAAAACATAAGAGAGAGTTTGCTCTTATAATATTTGATGCTGATAATTTTAAAAGCATTAATGATAATCTGGGACATTTAGTTGGAGATGAAATGCTCAGTATTATAGCGGAAATACTAAAAAATCAATATGTAAAATATGGATGGTGTTATCGGATTGGAGGAGACGAGTTTGCAGTAATATTAGAAAAGAAAATTAATGAAATAGAAAAAATTAATTCTAATTTTACGAAAGCCTTAATGGCAAAAAGGCAGGAAATAAAAGAATTGCCACATGTCTCCTATGGATTTGCAATATATAATCCATTGGAAGATACTGATATAAGGAGTGTCAGGATTAAAGCTGATGAAAACATGTATCAGTATAAAGAAAAAAGAAAGTCAAAAAATAAATAATGTTAGAAAAGTTTCCTATATAGGGAACTTTTTTTGTAGTATGCCCAGCATGGGTAACAAATTGAGTATCATAAAAAACTTGCTATTATAGTAAAAATATTGTATAATTAAGAGGAAAAAGGGATGGAGGTAAAATATGAGTACTTTAAAAACATTTGTCAAATATGCAATTTGGTTAATATTATTTTGGATATTATCTGATATTTTAATATATTATGGAGTAAATTCAACATATAAAGATATAAAAAACAAAGGAGATATTGCTAAACAAATAACAATAAAAAGTGCTGAAGCTACAAAAGTAAATGGTAGAGTAATAGGAACAGTAGCTAATAGTGAAGAAAATGATTTAAGCGGAAAATATTTAAAAATAGACTTGTATGCTGATAGTGGTAATTTGTTAGGAACAAACTATTTAGATATAGGAAATTTAAGAGCAAATGAAGTGAAAAATTTTGAAACATATTTCAAAATACAAGATGTAAAAGCTTATGAGATAAATATAGTTGACGAAAAACCAGAAAATGATACAACAGATGTATTTATGAAAGAGGATTTAACAAAAATCAGAGTGTTAGCATTATTAACATATATGATATTCTTTTAAGTGATTAAGATAAAAAATATTACAATATAATAAATATAGTTAAATAAATATCAAATAAAAATTTACATAACACTTGACAAATATTAGGAAATATGTTATTATAATTTTGACACAAAAAATTATATACTAGTGGGATTATAAATGACCCACGAGGAGGAAAGAATATGGAAAATATTATTAGAGTAAAGGACTATCCAGGATTAACATCAAAGGCAAGAGCAATCGTACGGGAAACAGGTATCAATCCTGTTATGGCAGGGTACGAAATGCTGGTAAAGGGTATTGTAATTGTAAAAGTAAAGAAAAATACAGAAAATCTGTATAATGAAATTGCTATGCAATCGTCAGTAGTACCGTCTTTCAAACCTCTTACAGTAAAAGAGGAAGAAAGACATCCAGTGAAACAACAGATTTTAGAAGGAATGCGTAGTGCAGGAATCGAATCTGATGTTAAGTTCTTTATCAAAGAACTTGCTGAAGAGATGTAATTTTTCCACCCCCTAGAACAAGTATACTTGTTCTAGGGGGTTTTCCTAATTATTACTACAAAATCACAGTTTTAAGTATTTTGAAAAATATGATATAACAAAAAATCAGATTATGAGAAAAGAAAAAAGTGCACACTTTTAAAACTAATGCATATTATTAAACAAGAGGTGATAAAAGTGGCATATTCAGAAAGAGAATTATTAGCAAGAATTGCACAATGCGAAGCTGGTGGTGAAGGAGACAATGGAATGAAAGCAGTGCTAACAGTTGTTATGAATAGAGTAAGAACATCAGAAGGGGAATATTCAAGAGTATCTCAAGGTGGAAACATAAGAAATATAATTTTCCAACCAGGGCAATTTGATTGTGTAAGAGAAACAATAAATGGAGCATATAATCCACAAACAATTTACAATATGAATCCGACAGATATACATTATCAAATAGCTGATTGGGCATTGTCAGGAAACACGCTTAATGAAATAGGAGAATGTTTGTGGTATTTAAATCCATTTAGACCAACCTGTGGTTCAGTATTTCCAAGTAATGGTTCAGGAACCCTTCATACTAGATATGGAAATCATTGTTTCTACAGACCTACTTCTAAATATGCACAAACCTAAAATTAGAGAAAGGAAGTGTGTTTAATAATGGCAAATATGGAAGAAAGCCAAGACAAAAGAGAAGTTAAAGTAGAAAACAGAAACATAAACATAGACCAAAATTCTCCAGAAATATTAACAAATCCTATATATACACCAGCATTTTTAAGAGAACAAATAGGTAAACTAATGAGAGTAGAATTTTTAATTGGAACTAATACAATGACAGATAGAATAGGAATTCTTGAAGATGTAGGTGCAAGCTACATATTATTACGTTCATTTGAAAATGATAGTTTAGTTTATTGTGATATTTATGCAATTAAATTTATTACGATATCTACTACAGGCTTTTATGGAACGATGAATGCAAACATGATGAATAATAGATATTATCCAGGACCAGGTATACCAAACTTTTAAACAGTAACTCCCTTATAATATATGGGAGTTTTATTATAAGATAATGTATTATTAGTTACTTTTTACAAGAAATCATTAAAATATAAGTTTTTCATTACATTCCTCGGTTTATTACAAAATTTAAGAAATTCTAATTTATTTTAATGATTTCTTAGTATGAATTATAATAAATAATTAGCCTATACTAGAGTTTTATATTTATAGTCGAAATATATTGTGTTTTTGTGTAAAATATGATATAGTAAGGGTGAAAAAAACAAGAAAGGAAATGATAAATATGTCATTCATAGAACAAATAAAACAAAGAGCAAAACAATCAATAAAAACAATAGTATTACCAGAAGCAACAGACATAAGAATATTAGAAGCAGCAAAAATAGTAAAAGAAGAAGGATATGCAAAAGTAATATTAATAGGTAATGAAGAAGAAGTCAAAAAGTTATCTAAAGAAAAAAATATAGATATTAGTGGAACCGAAATTGTAGACCCAGCAAAATCAGAAAAAACAAAAAAATATGCAAAAGCACTTTATGAATTAAGAAAAGCAAAAGGAATGACAGAAGAACAAGCTAATCAGTTAGTATTAGAACCTGTATACTTTGGAATGATGATGGTAAAATTAGACGAAGCAGACGGGCTTGTATCAGGAGCAGCACACTCAACATCAGACACATTAAGACCAGCATTACAAATACTAAAAACAGCACCAGGAACAAAATTAGTATCAGCATTTTTTGTAATGGTAGTACCAGACTGTCAATATGGAGAAAATGGAACATTTATATTTGCAGATAGCGGACTGAATGAAGAACCAGATTCAGAAAAACTTTCAGAAATAGCAATTTCATCAAGCAAAAGTTTTGAGCAATTAGTAGGAAAACAACCTAAAGTAGCAATGTTATCATATTCAACATATGGAAGTGCACATTCTGCATCAACAGAAAAAGTTATTGAAGCAACAAAATTAGTAAAAGAAAAAGAACCTAATTTATTAGTTGATGGAGAATTACAATTAGATGCAGCAATAATTCCAGAAGTTGCAGAATTTAAAGCAAAAGGAAGTCCTTTAAAAGGTCAGGCAAATGTATTAGTATTTCCAGATTTAGGAGCTGGAAACATAGGATATAAACTAGTTCAAAGACTAGCAAAAGCAGAAGCATATGGACCACTTTGTCAAGGAATTGCAAAACCTGTAAACGACTTATCAAGAGGATGCAGTAGTGTTGATGTAGCTGGAGTAGTTGCAATAACAGCAGTTCAAGCACAACAAAAATAAAATAAAACCTGGGAGGGATAGTATGAAGATATTAGTATTAAATTCAGGCAGTTCATCTTTAAAATACCAAGTTATAGATTCAGATACAGGAGAAATGCTTGTAAAAGGAAATTACGAAAGAGTAGGTCAAGCTGGTTCTTTTTTAAGACATAAAGTAAATGGAGAAAAACACAAATTTGAACATCCTGTAAAAAATCATGAAAAAGCCATACAATTTGTAATGGAAAGATTAACAAATGAAGTTTATGGAATATTTAAAAGTTTAGATGAACTAGATGCAATTGGGCACAGAGTTGTACATGGAGGAGAAAAATTTAAAAATGCAGTTCTAATAACAGATGAAGTAATAGAAGAAATTAAAAATACACGAGAATTAGCACCATTGCATAACCCATCAGCAGTTTTAGGAATAGAAGCATGTAAAAAAGTTATACCTAATAAACCTATGGTGGCAGTATTTGATACCGCATTTCATCAAACGATATCAAAGGAAAAATACATATATCCAATTCCATATGAATTTTATAAAAAATATCATGTAAGAAAATATGGATTTCATGGTACCTCACACCAGTATGTAGCAAATAGAGTAGCAGAAATAATAGGAAAAGACATTAAAGAATTAAAAATTGTAAATTGTCATTTAGGACAAGGAGCAAGTATATGTGCTATAAAGAATGGTGAATCAGTAGAAACTAGTATGGGATTAACACCACTTGGAGGAATTCCAATGGGAACTCGTTCAGGAGATTTAGATCCATCAGTTATAACATTTTTAATGAAAAAAGAGAATTTAAGTCCTGATGAAATGGAAAATATTTTAAATAAAGAATCAGGTGTATTTGGTACATCCATGGTTTCTGTTGATTTTAGAGATATAGAAGCAGAAGCATTAGCAGGTGGAAAACTTGCAAAATTAGCATTAGATGTTTATCATTACTCAATAGCTGGATATATTGCAAAATGTGCAGTGGCAATGAGTGGAATAGATGTAATAACATTTACTGCTGGTGTTGGAGAAAAATCGCCTTATTCTAGGAGTGAAATATGCAAGTATCTTGAAGTATTGGGTGTAGAAATATCAGGAAAGGAAAATATAATAAAAGGAGAGGAAGCAGAAATTTCATCTCCAAACTCAAAAGTAAAAGTTTTTGTAGTTCCAACAAATGAGGAACTAATGATTGCCAAAGAAACAGAAGAAATTGTAAAAAATTAAAAGGAAAGGAATAATAAAAAAATGAAAATATTAGTATTAAATTGTGGTAGCTCATCACTAAAATATCAATTAATAAATATGGAAACAGAAGAAGTTCTAGCTTCTGGAAAATATGAGAGAATAGGAGAAGCAGAGGCTTTTATAACACATAAAGTAAATGGTCAAAAAGTTAAAATCAAAAAACCAGCATATGACCACAAAGAAGCAATAGAATTTACACTTGAACAATTTACTAACCCAAAATATAAAGTTATTGATAGTTTAGATGAAATTGAAGCAATTGGTCATAGAGTTGTACATGGAGGAGAAATATTCAAAGAATCAGCAGTAATAAATGAAAAAGTTATGGAACAAATAAGTGAATGTGGAATATTTGCACCATTACATAACCCAGCAGCAATATTAGGAATGAAAGCATGTATGAATGTTATGCCAGGAAAGCCAATGGTAGCAGTATTTGATACTACATTTCATCAAACAATGCCAAAAGAAAAATACATATATCCAATCCCATATGAATATTATGAAAAATACGGAGTAAGAAAATATGGTGCTCATGGAACTTCTCATATGTATGTTTCTCAAAGATTAGCTGAAATTGTAAAAAAAGATGTTAAAGATTTAAAAATTGTTACATGTCATATAGGACAAGGTTCAAGTATATGTGCTGTAAAAGATGGAAAATCTTTAGATACAAGTATGGGATTAACACCACTTGGAGGAATTCCAATGGTAACTCGTTCAGGTGACCTTGATCCATCTGTTGTAACATTTATAATGAGAAAAGAAGGATTAACGCCTGACCAAACAGAAGATATACTAAATAAAAAATCAGGACTTCAAGCTATATCAGAATTAGCACCAGATTTTAGAGAAATAGAATTAGCTTCTTATGGTGATAGTGAAAGTGCTGCAATTGCAATAGAAAAATTTAAATATGAAATAGCTTCATATATAGCAAAATATGCAATTGCAATGAATGGAGTAGATTACATAGTATTTACAGGAGGAATTGGAGAAAACCAAATAAATATCAGAAAAGGAATTTGTGAAAAACTTGAATTTATGGGAGTTAATATTGATGTAGAAGCAAACAATATGAGAGGAGAAGAAAAAGAAATTTCTACTCCAGATTCTAAAATCAAAGTTTATGTAATTCCTACAAACGAAGAACTTATGATTGCAAAAGAGACAGAAAGATTAATAAAATAGTTTTAAGGAGAACATATGAATCCAAAACAAGAATATAAAAAAATGATAAATAGCTTTAAATATGCAATAGAAGGTTTTATATCATCTTTTAAGACAGAAAGAAATATGAAAATACACATAATGGCAATGATTATAGTCATTGCCTTAGGGATATTTTTTAAACTAAATAAAATTGAGTGGTGTATTATAGTTATAGCAATTGTAATGGTAATTTCAGCTGAATTATTTAATACTGCAATAGAAACAGTTGTAGATATGATAAGTCCACAGAAAAATCCATATGCTAAGCTTGCTAAAGATATTTCGGCTGGAGCAGTATTAACATTGGCAATTGGTTCTGCAATAATAGGAGCTATAATATTTATACCTAAAATTATATAAAAAATGCATCTTTTGATAAGATGCATTTTTTATATTTCAGTGATTCTCATATTATACTTATCTTCAAAAACCTTCTTTTTGGCAATATATTCCTTGGTTTTAACACCTTTTACATCTATTACATCATAGGTATTATCAGAATTAAAGACTATAAAATCAGCTTTATACTTTAAACCTGGTGCAAGCATAAATGTTGGTTGTAAACAAAAACCATTAATTTCTTTTGCTTGTAATCTTAGTTTTAATTGACAATAATAATCAGCTTCTTTTTGACTATCGAAAGTATGACCATCTATAGATGTTTTATTAGCCCTATATTTAGTTTTTTTTGTTTTATTATTTGTGAAATTTTTATAATCATCAACACTCCAATGTTCCATCTTTTGCAAAATCCTTTCATTTAAAATACAAAATAGATTATATACCAAAATGAACAAAAGTGAAAGTATTATTAAAAAAAATTTGCAATTTTACAAAAACAATGTATAATAAAATTGGGAAGTGATGATATGCAAAAAATATTATTAATAGAAGACAATGAAATAATTGCAAAAGGATTAAAGTATTCATTAGAACAAGCCGATTTTAAAGTAGAAACAGCAGAAAACATAGTTATGGCAATATCTAAAATTCAGAAAGAAAAATTTGAATTATATTTGTTAGATATAGCTTTGCCAGATGGCAATGGATATGAAATATGTCAATATATAAAAAATAGAGAAGAAACACCAGTTATATTTTTAACAGCAAAAGATGACGAAACAGATGTTGTAAAGGGCTTAGACATGGGAGCTGATGATTATGTTATAAAACCATTTAGAACAAAGGAATTAATATCGAGAATTAAAAGTGTTTTAAGAAGATATTATCGTCAAGAAGTTAAGGAAAATGAAATAAAATGTGGAAATATAATTATTAATAATGAAAAAGCAGAAGTATATAAAGATGGCAAAAAAATAGTATTTACTAGTTTAGAATATAAAATATTATATATGCTTGTTACTAATAAAGATATTTTAGTAACAAGACAACAAATTTTAGATAAAATATGGGACATTGCAGGAAATTTTGTAAATGATAATACACTTACAGTATATATAAAAAGGATAAGAAACAAATTAGATGATAAAGATGGAAAAGTTATTCAAACTGTTAGAGGAATAGGATATAAGGTGATTCAACAATGAAAGAAATAAAAAAAACAATCATATTAATTTTGCTAATATCAATATTAAGTGGAATTGTTAATTACATAGCAATTTCTAAAATAAATAAAAAATATCAGAACAAAGAAAATGAGATTATTGCAAATATTTTAGGCGAAATAATTGAGAAATACCCTAATATAAATGATGACGAGATAATTAAGATATTAAATGGTAGTAACAACATTAAAAATGGAAAAGAAATTTTAAGTAAATATGGAATAAATGTAAATAATTCGCATGCAATTGCTAAATTACAAAATCAAAAATATGAGATTATAATAATTAATATAATTGGTATATTGAGCTTAATTGTGATTATATTTGTAATAATAATTATGTATGAAAATAGACGAAAGAAAAAAATACAAACAATTATAGATTATATAAATCAAATTAGCCAAAAGAATTATAGTTTAAAAATAGAAGAAAATACAGAAGGAGAGTTAAGTGATTTAACTAACGAATTATATAAAATAACTGTAATGCTTAAAGAACAAGCTGAAAATTCTTATAAAGATAAAGAAATATTACAGCAATCATTAGAAAATATATCTCATCAGTTAAAAACACCATTAACATCAATCTCAATAATGTTAGATAATATAAGAGAAAATCCACAAATGGATGAATGTACAAAACAGGGATTTATTCGAGAAATATGCAGACAAATAGAATGGATTAATTGGTTGGTTATTTCACTACTAAAATTATCGAAACTAGATTCTAATATAGCAGTATTTAATGTAAAGAAAATTAAAGTAAAAGAATTAATAGATAATGTAATTCAAAATCTTTCTATTCCATTAGATATAAAGCAACAAAATATAATCATCAAAGATAATGAAAAAGATGTATCTTTTATGGGAGATTATAATTGGCAATTAGAAGCGATTACTAATATAGTTAAAAATTGTATTGAACATACTCCAGAAAATAAAAATATTTATATAGATTATGAACAAAATAACTTTTACACTAAAATTATTATAAAAGATGAAGGTGATGGAATTGATTTAAAGGATTTGAAACATATTTTTGAACGCTTTTATAAAGGTAAAAATTCTAGTAATAATAGTGTTGGAATTGGTTTGGCACTTGCAAAAAGTATTGTTGAAAAAGATAATGGATATATTATTTGCTATTCTGAACTTGGAAAAGGAACAACATTTGAAATAAAATATATGGTTACAAGGTAATGATGGTATTGCATTTTTAAGAATGGTATAGTAAAATATAAAAAGAATAAGGTTTACAAGAAAAAAAGGATGATGGAAAATGAGTAGAAGAAAAACAAAAGGAAAGCATCATGCTATAAAGAACAAACGAAAAACTACTAAAAAATTAAATAAACGAAAAATATTTATGTTAGTAATTATTGTAGTTATATGTATTGTATTAATTGTAAAAAAAGCAAACAATAAAAAGACTATAGAAACTTCAACAAACCAGCCTATAGAAACGACTAATCAAAAAAATGACAAACAAGAAGAAAATGAGCAAACACAACAACCTGAAAAAGAAATAACAGATTGGAGATTAAGACTTGCCAATTATGAGAACTTATTACCAGAAAATTTTACAGTTGAAGTTGAAGATATAGATAAAACAAGACAGTTTGATGCAAGAGCAATAGATGACCTAAATAAGATGATGAATCAAATGAAAAAAGATGGCATAACAAATATATGGGTACAATCTGCATATAGAAGTGTAGCAAGGCAAAAAGAATTATATGATAATAGTGTAAAAAAATATTTACAACAAGGAAAAACGCAAGAAGAAGCAGAAGAATTAACAAATGAATATATAAACAAACCAGGTTCAAGTGACCACAATTTAGGATTGGCAGTTGATTTTAATATGGTAGATAATAAATTTGAACAATTAGATGGATTTAAATGGTTACAAAAAAATGCCGAAAACTATGGGTTTGTTTTAAGATATCCTAAGGATAAAGAAGATATTACAAAAATATCATACGAATCATGGCATTGGAGATATGTAGGAGTAGAACATGCCAAAAAAATGAATGAATTAAATATGTGCTTAGAGGAATATATACAATATCTAAAAACACAATAGAAAGGAAGCCTAAAATTGAAAAAAGTTTATATTGTATTAACACACACAGGAACAGCATTATCAACAATAATTAAATATTATACTAAAGACGAATTTTCACACATATCTTTATCATTAGATGAAGAATTGGAAGAAATGTATAGTTTTGGTAGGCTAAATCCATATAATCCCTTTTGGGGAGGATTTGTCCATGAAAATATAAAGTATGGAACATTTAAAAGATTTAAAAATACTAGAACAGAGATATATTCATTAAGTATTAAAGATGAACAATATAATAGATTAGTGAAAATTATTAAGTATTTTGAAGAAAATAAACAAAAATATAGTTTTAACATATTAGGACTTGCATGTGTTAGTATAAAAAAGAAGATAAAAAGAAAAAACAATTTTTACTGTGCTGAATTTGTAAAACATGTTTTAAAATCAGCTGGTGTAAAAAATGTAGCAGAGCTACCAAAGATAATAAAACCAGAAGATTTCAAAAAATTAGAAGGACTTAATCTAGAATATAGAGGACTACTAAAAAAATATAGTAAGAGAAATAATCCTAAATTTAAAGATGTAATAGCAATGATGAACAATAAAAAGAGTTATATATAAAAGATTCGGTAATAATACTGAATCTTTTTTTGGGTAGAGTCACTTTAGAGTCACATTCAAATATTAATATATAATTAAATAATGAGGAAAGGAAAATAAAGATATGGAAATTTTAAAAGTTGAAAATTTAAACAAAATTTATGGAAAAGGAGAAAACGAAGTAAAAGCAGTAAACAATATATCATTTTCAGTAGAAAAGGGAGAATTTGTTGCAATAGTAGGAGCATCTGGAAGCGGAAAATCAACATTATTACATTTACTTGGAGGGGTAGACAGACCAACAAGTGGAAGAGTTTTTATAGATGGTCAAGATATTTATAAATTAAATGATGAACAACTTGCTATTTTTAGAAGAAGACAAGTAGGGTTAATATATCAATTTTATAATTTGATTCCAATATTAAATGTAGAAGAAAATATTACATTACCATGTAATTTAGATGGAAAAGAAGTAAAACAAGAAAAATTGGATGAAATGCTAAAAACATTGAAATTAGAAAATAGAAGAAAACATCTTCCAAATGAACTTTCAGGTGGACAACAGCAAAGAGTTTCAATAGGTAGAGCTATAATAAATAATCCAGCAATTATGTTAGCAGATGAGCCAACAGGAAATCTAGATAGCAAATCATCAGAAGAGATTATTTCTTTATTAAGACTATCTAATAAAAAATATAATCAAACTGTTATTGTTATCACACATGATGAAAAAATAGCATTAGAGGCAGATAGAGTTATAACAATAGATGATGGGAGGATTATAAAAGATGAAAAATGTTTTAAATAATTTTACAATAAGAAGTCTAAAATTAAATATCAAAAGAACAATTGCAACATGTATGGGAATTATAATGTCAACTGCATTGATATGTGCAGTAGCAGGAGTATTTTCAAGCTTTCAACAAACACTTATACAACATGCAAAAGAATCTGATGGAGATTATCATGCAGTATTTTTTGATGTTAAGCCAAATGAACAAAAATATATATTAGAAAACAGAAATGTAAAAAGTACATTTATTACACAAGGAATTGGCTATTCCAAACTTGAAAAAGTTCAAAATGAATATAAACCATATTTATATTTGACAGCATTTGATAAGGATGCATTAAATGATTGGGGATTAAAACTTGCAGAAGGAAGAATACCAGAAAACTCTAACGAGATAGTAATTCCTAAACATTTAGAGTCAAATGGAGGAGTTACATATTATAATGTTGGAGACAAATTAACATTAAATATAGGAAAAAGATTAACTGAGGATGGAGAAGAGTTAAAACAAAACAATCCATATAATAATTCAAAAGATGAAGGGGAAGAAGACTATGTTGCAGAACACTTAGAAGTAACTCAATCAAGAGAATTTACAATAGTTGGTATTATAGAAAGACCAAATATGGAAATAGAAGATTATAGTGCACCTGGATATACAGTTATTACTTTGTTAGATAATGTAGATAAAAAATTACCAGTAAATATTGCTGTAAAATACAAAAACATCAGAGATTCTTATAATATTACTAAAGATATTGAAAAACAATTAACAGATGCAAATTCTACTACAAATTCAGAGTTGTTAAGATGGTCTGGAGTTACAAGAGATAGTGGAACATTACAAATGTTGTATTCTTTAGCCGGAATAGTAATTGGAATAATAATTATTTCTAGTGTATTTGTAATAAGGAACAGTTTTGCAATTTCTATAACAGAGAAAATGAAACAATATGGCATGTTGTCAAGTATAGGTGCAACTAAAAAACAGATTAAGAAAAATGTACTATTTGAGGGAATGCTTTTAGGTTTAATATCAATACCAATAGGAATACTTTGTGGAGTATTAGCAACATTTATTTTAATGAGAGTTTCAACTGAATTAGTTGGAAAAAGCGTATTTACAAATGAAGTTGAATTTGTATTTAGTATGCCATATTGGGCAGTTATAATAAGTATAGCTTTAGGATTTGTAACAATTTATTTATCTTGTATATTTTCTGCTAGAAGAGCAGCAAAGATATCACCAATAGATGCAATCAGAAGCAATACTGATATAAAAATAAAATCAAAGAAAATTAAATGCCCAAAATTAGTTTCAAAAATATTTGGAATTGGTGGAGAAATTGCATATAAAAATTTAAAAAGAAACAAAAAGAAATATAGAACTACTGTTATTTCACTTGTAGTAAGTATTACAGTATTTATATCTTTAAGCACTTTTTTGAATTATGCTTTTGGAATGACAGGAATTTATTATAAAGAAATGGATTATAATGTTACTATTTATTCAAGTTACTCAGACTATCAAAAAAATGATGAAAATAGTGCAAAAAACACTTATGAGTATTACCAAAAACTTATGGAAAATTCCAATGTAGATAAATATGCAATAATGAGAACATTATCATTGGATAAATGCAACATAGAGCAATTTGCAACAGAGGAATTTAAAAATTATTATAAAGAGAGCTATTCGGCTTCAATAGATGAAGCCATGACTATTTCAATCACTTCAATAGGAGATAAAGCATATAGAGATTATGTGAAAAAAATTGGCGCAAAATATGATAATTGTAAAGATGCTATTATTTATTGTGATGATTCCAGTATTTATGAATATAGTGATGAAAACAAAAAATCAGAAAGGATGATTCCATTTAATTTTAAAGAAAATGATGTTGTAAAAGGTATAACAGTAGGAAATGAAGAAGTAAACCTAAAAATAGCTAAAATTTCAGACCAAAGTCCTTTAGATGCAAATAGATATACTTTTTCCGGAACATTTTTAATAAGTGATGAACTTATGGATAAATTAAAAGATTACGGTTGTTATAGTGCATATGTAAATGCAAGTAATGCAGAAGAATTTTGTAAAAAACTAGATGAAGAAGAAACTAGACTTGCAAAAGAAGGAATAAAACTTAATTATACAAATTACAACGAAGAAGCTGAACAACAAAATAGAATGGTTCTTCTTATATCAATATTTTTATATGGATTTATTGTTGTAATTACACTGATTGGTGTAACAAATATTTTTAATACAATAACAACAAATATGAATTTAAGAAGTAAAGAATTTGCAATGTTAAAATCAATTGGTATGACTAAAAAAGAGTTTGATAAAATGATTAATTTGGAAAGTGTATTTTATGGTGTGAAGTCTTTAATAATAGGAGTTGCTTTAGGTTCTGGTATTTCTTATTGGATTTATAAAATTTCAATTGGAAGCCAAGCTACAGAAAATTTAAAATTTGTTTATCCAACAAATGCTGTTATAATTTCAGTAATATTTATTGTTGTTATTGTAGGTATTATTATGAGATATTCTTTGAATAAAATTAATAAGCAAAATATTATTGAGACTATTAGGAATGATAATATTTAAAACAGATAGGAGATAATCTTAAATTTGGATTCTCTCCTATTTTTAGTGAATTAATAAAAACTTAATAAATTCTCTATTTTTTATTAATAAAAATCTGTTATAATATAAAATGAAAAAGGAAGGGATAAAAACATGTATAAGATATTAGTAGTAGATGATGATAAGGAAATAGTAAAAGCAATTGAAATATATTTAGGAAAAGAAAACTATGAAATAATAAAAGCATATGATGGAGAACAAGCATTAGAGAAAATAAAGCAAAATGAAATACAATTAGTAATATTAGACATAATGATGCCAAAAAAAGATGGAATAGAAACACTTGAAGAAATAAGAAAAGACAAAAATATACCAGTAATAATGTTATCTGCAAAATCAGAAGACATAGACAAAATAAATGGGTTAAATATTGGGGCTGATGATTATGTGACCAAACCATTTAATCCAATAGAATTAATAGCAAGAGTAAATGCATTAATAAGAAGATATACCAAATTAGGAAGTTCAATAAAAAAATCCGCTTCTGAAAATGAAAAAGTAAATATTATTCAAAATGGAGAACTGATAATAAATGATGACTTAAAACAAGTAATAGTAGAGGGAAAAGAAGTAAAACTAACACCAACTGAATACAACATATTAAAATTTCTAACGAAAAACAAAGGCAAAGTATTTTCAATTGAAGAAATATATACAAATGTATGGGATGGAGAATGTTATTCAGCAGAAAATATAATTGCAGTACATATAAGACACATAAGAGAAAAGATAGAAATAAACCCTAAAGAACCTAAATATTTAAAGGTTATCTGGGGAATTGGATATAAAGTCGAGGCATTGTGAGCGGAAAATTAGCGTTCTCAAATATGTAGGAGGTAAAAATGAAAACAAATAAAATCCTTATAGGAATTAGTTATGTTGTATTATCAATAACAATAATTACATTAATATTATCAATCTTATGTATAGTAATAAAAAATTCGGAATATTTTAACGAAGAAAAATATTTCAATTCAGAGAGATTTTCATATAATTACTTGATGTCTTTAAGAGATGTTTCAGATGAGTTGATACATAATAATAGCTCATATGATAGTATAAAAGATGGAGAAATTGAAATATACAGATTATACAATTATAAGGACTATTTTAATATGGAAAATATAAACTTTTTAATCATATATAAAAATAAAGCAATAACAAATGTAAATGAAAATACAATTGACGAAATAAAAAAGCAAATAGATTTAACAATTGAATCAAATAAAAATAAAAAAGTTAATATTATAGATACAAAAATACAAACAGATTCTCAAAGTATTTCAAAATATGGAGATAAATATTTAAATAATTTTTTAATTACATATTATACAACAAACACTAACAAAACAGATAATATGCTTACAGATGGTCGTTATATAGAATATATTACAGCAAATATAGATGATTTTGAAATATATAGTTCTTATAAAGAACAATTAAGCCAAAAAGCCGAAATAGAAATGACATCAAAATTTTTAGAGATAGTAAAACCTATAAATGATAATGCATATGTAATATTTCCAGTTAGTTCAATATTAACAATACTACTCATTTTATATTTAGTAATGGTTATTGGGAATGATACTGTAGCAATAAATAGTTTTGACAATATTCCTATAGAAATAGTAATATTTGTAGGAATGTTGATAAGTTGCATACCATTTATTATGTTGGAATTTGTCGAAAATAATTATGAAGCAATAACATCAGTTGCAGTAACTGCATATTTTGTAATATATATATGTACATCAATAATAATAACAACAATAATAAAAAGAATAAAAGCAAAACAATTTTTTAGAACATCTATAACAGGAAAAATTTTGATATGGTGGTTACAAATTTGCAAGCAAATAATCAATAAAATGAAAGAAATATGGGAAACACTTACATATTCAGCAAATATAACATCAAAGGTTATAATTTCAACCAGTATAGCAATTTTTATATGGATAGTAATTTCTCTTATATTTGGTAATGCGTTTCCGATAATAGTAATTGGATTTATATGTTTTGGAATATACAAAATTATAAAAGTTTTAAAAGAATACTCACAAATAGAAAATAAATTAAAAGAAATATATAATGGAAATAACAAAAATGAGCTAAATCAAAATGAATTTTCAATGCCATTAAAAAGTTCTGTAAAATACTTAAATGATATTTCAAATGGATTTGAAAATGCTGTTCAAGAACGAATGAAAAGTGAAAGAATGAAAGCAGAATTAATTACAAATGTCTCACATGATATTAAAACACCACTAACATCAATTATTAATTATGTTGATTTATTAAGAAAAGAAAATATTCAAAATCAAAAAGCGGAAGAATATATAGAAATATTAGACAACAAGTCACAAAGGCTAAAAAAACTTACAGAAGATTTAGTTGAAGCCTCAAAAATATCAACAGGAAATATATCTTTAAAACTAGAAAAAATAAATGTAGTTGAACTAATAAAACAGGCAACAGGAGAATTTGAGGATAAATTTAAAAAACATGGATTGGAAGCAATTATAAATACTGATAATAATGAAATTAATATTATGGCAGATAGTAGGTACATGTACAGAATTATAGAAAATCTATATAGTAATATTGCAAAATATGCATTAGAAAATTCACGAGTATATATTGACATAAAAAATATTGGAAAAGTTTCAAATTCAGATGTTCAAAATGTAACAATAGAAATAAAGAACATCTCAAAAGATAAACTTAACATTTCAGCAGAAGAGTTAATGCAAAGGTTTGTTAGAGGAGATAAATCGAGAACAACAGAAGGTAGTGGATTAGGAATTTCTATTGCACAAAATTTAACAGAATTACAGAACGGAAAGTTTGAATTAATATTAGATGGAGATTTATTTAAAATTAGAATGAAATTTAAAGAAATTTAAAATGAAGAAGGGTAAGAATGAACAAAAAAGTAAAAATTTTAATAATAATAGTAGTTTTTATATTAATTAGTGTTATAATAATAAAAGGCTTGATAAATAAAAATAAGAGAACTATTATCTGTATTGATGCACGGACATGGAGGAACAGATGTTGGAGCAGTAAATGATAAAAGATATGAAAAAGATGACACATTAAAAGTTGCAGAATTGATAAAAGAAAATCTTGAAGAAGCCAATATAAAAGTAATTATGACTAGAGAAAAAGATAAAAATGTTACATTACAAGAACGATGTAAAATAGCAAATAAAAAGAAAGCAGATTTATTTGTTTCAATACATAGAAATAGTGCAGATAGCGGAAATGGAATAGAAATATGGGCAAATAGTAAAAAGAATGAAAAAGATATTCAACTTGCAGAAAATATATTAAATAATTTAAGCAAAACTAAAATTCAAAATAATAGAGGGATAAAATACGGAACTATAAAAAGTGAAGATACTGATTATTATGTTTTAAATAATACTAGCATGCCAAGTTGTTTAATAGAATTAGGATTTATATCTGATGAAAAAGATAATGAACTGTTTGATAAATACTTGGAAGACTATGCAAAAGCAATTTCAAAGGGGATTATAGAAAATATAGAAAGATAAGAAGGGACTAGAAATGAAAGAAAAAAATAAAAAAATAAAGGTAATAAAAATTATTATGCTCATACTAACTATAATTGCTATGATAGGAATGACAATATACTTATTTCCTGTAATGAAAAATCTTTCAACATATGAAGGTCAAATTGCATTTAAAGAGAAAGTAAATAATTCAGGAATATATGGATTTCTGGCACTATTAGGATTGCAATTTGCACAAATATTTTTAGTTGTATTACCAGGAGAGCCTTTGGAGATTTTAGCTGGAATGTGTTACGGAGCTGTTGGTGGAACATTATTTATATTTTTCTCTGTAGCATTAACAACAACAATAATTTTTTGGTTAGTTAGAAAATTTGGAAAAGAATTTATATATGATTCTTTTGGAGAAGAAAAAATAAGTAAAATAGAAAATAGTAAGGTGTTTCAAAATCCTAAAAATATTGAATATATTTTTGCAATATGTTTTGCAGTTGTGGGAACACCGAAAGATTTATTAACATATTTGGGAGCGTTGTTTCCAATAAAACCATTAAAGTTTATATTTATTGCAACATTTTGTAGATTTCCATCTATTATATCATCAAGTATAGTTGGACAATATTTTTCTAAAGGAAATTGGAAAATAAGTATTTTGGTTTATTTAATTACATTTACATTTACATTTTTAATTATATTTTTAGCGAGATTTTTTGATAAAGAAAAGATTACAGAAAAGGCATTGAAAGAATTGAAATAAAAAATTTAATTTTTACTTGAAATGTAATAAAATGTATGGTATAATAATTTATGTAACCAAGTAACAACTCCGTTTTTCAGAATGAGGAGTGCTCAAAGTAAAATTAATATTTTAGGAGGAAAAGGCTATGATGGCTAAAATGGAAAGAGCAATCAAGTTGGTTTTTTTGGTAACTGTAATTATTACTTTTTTCTTAACAAAGGAATATATTGTTCAAGGAAGTTTGGTATTTCTTGAAGGAATGAAGTTCCTTTCAGTTGCATATTTATTTGTGATTGTGGAATTGTTGATTTTCTGCATTGCAAAATATATGGATATACAAGATTTTAAGGAATTAAAATCTAAGTATGAAAACATAAAGGAAATCCGAAATATAAAATCGGATATACTATATGAAAGACAAAATAATAAATACCAAAAGGCGGTATTTAATCAGAAAATAATAAAAAAATCTGAAGAATTTATGGAAGAATGTAATTCATACGAAAGAGACAGAAAATACAAACATAAAGAAGTGCAAAGGATGTCATCAAATATCAAAAATATTTTAGATGAAACAAAAAAAGAAGAAAATAATAATATGCCAAATGTAGTAACCGAATAGTATTTGGTTACTAACAGAGAACGAGAGTCTGGTTTATAAAAACTGGACTTTTGTTTTTTACACTATAGAAAAAAATCTTTATAGAAATTAATCAAAAACATTATTTTGTAAAAAAGCTTTTTAAAATTAATATTTTAGGAGGAAAAAGTGGCCATGTTAGCTAAAACGAAAAAAGCAATTATGATTATGTTCCTTGTAACAGCAGTAGCAACTATCATTTGTACTAGAATTTATATCATTAAAGGACCATCATTATTTCCAGGAGGATTAGTCTTTTTAGCTCAAATTTATATGCTATTAGTATTAGAAGTATCTATTATAGCAATAATACTATACCTAGATATAATGAATTTTGGAGATATAGAATGGCGGTACAGTCATATAAAAGAACTTATAAAAGAGTTAGAACAGATAAATTTTGATGAAAATAATGAAGATTATGATGTATGTAAGCGGAAGATAATTTGGAATGCAGAAGGCTTTTTAGAAGAATGTGTTACATATAGAAATGGAAGTGATTATAAAAAAAGAAAAGTAAAAGAGATGTATGAAGAAATAAAGGAACTGGAGGAAAAACAAAAATAATGTGAATAAAAGTCTAGCTTATATGTAAAATGCTAGACTTTTTGTTACTGGTTAACGGTTTATTTTAAAATAATACAAAGAAATCCTTTGAAATATAAGCTTTTTATTACATTCCTCGGTTTATTACAAAATTTAAGAACTTCTAATTTGTTTTATGGGTCCTTTCCACTATCGTGAACTCTTACCATAAAACTGCATAGAATTTCTAAAATTTTTCCATGCACATTCGTCATTTCATTCAAAGCTTATATTTCAAAGGATTTCTTTTAAAAATTTTATCAAACCCATTATATAGTAACGACTTTTTGCTTTTTAAATAAAAAAAATAATTGTCAAAAAAGTACAAATATGGTATAATATAATAGAATTAAGCGAATTTGAAAGGAGCACTACCAATGACATTAGTGGAAGAATTAAAATGGAGAGGATTAATAAAAGATATATCAAGTCCAGAATTAGAAAAAAAATTAAACCAAGGAGGACTAACATTTTATATAGGAACAGATCCAACAGCAGATAGCTTACATGTTGGACATTTATCAAGTTTTTTAATATCAAAAAGGTTAAAAGAAGCGGGTCATAATCCGATACTTTTAGTAGGTGGAGGAACAGGAATGATAGGTGATCCAAGACCTACAACAGAAAGAGCAATGATAAGTAAAGAACAAGTAAAACACAACTTTGAGAGTTTAAAAGCACAAGTAGAAAAAATATTTGGGTTTGAAGTTGTAAACAATAATGATTGGTATCAAGATATAAATATAATAGATTTTTTAAGAGATTATGGAAAATATTTTAATATAAATTACATGTTAGACAAAGACATAATAAGAAGAAGACTAGAATCAGGAATTACATATACAGAATTTTCATATATGATATTACAAGCATTAGACTTTAAGCATTTACATGAAGTTAAAGGAGTAGACTTGCAATGTGCTGGCTCTGACCAATGGGGAAATATAACAGCTGGAATAGACTTAATAAGAAGGTCAACAGGAGATGAAGTATATGGATTTACAATGCCATTAGTTACAGATTCACAAGGAAAAAAATTCGGAAAAAGTGAAGGAAATGCACTATGGTTAGATAAAAACAAAACATCAAGTTATAAACTATATCAATTCTTTATAAATGTAGAAGATAGTATGGTAATAGATTACTTAAAAATCTATACATTCTTATCAAAAGAAGAAATTGAAGAATATGCAAAGAAAAATGCAGAGCATCCAGAATTAAGAGAAGCACACAAAGCACTAGCAAGGGAAATTATTACATTTTTACATGGAAAAGAAGAATACGAAAGAGCAGAAAAGTTAGCACAAAATTTATTTAATAATGAATTCAAAAACCTAACAAAACAAGATATTACAGACCTATTTGATGAACAAGATATTAAAGAAGTAGAAAGTAATATAGGAATTATTGATATGCTAGTTAAAATTGGAACCGCTTCTAGCAAAAGAGAAGCAAGAGAATTTACGCAAAGTGGAGCAATCTCAATAAATGGGGAAAAAGTCACAGATATAGCAACAACAATAACAGATGATATGTTTATAGATAATACATATATAATTATAAAAAGAGGAAAGAAAAACTACTATATAGGCAGAAAATAAAGTATAATAAAATAAAAGGAGTGTGAGGAAAATGAGTGAAGAACCGCGAGAAAATCCAAAACTGAAAATGGATAAAATTATGATATATCATAAAGTGAGGAAAAGTTCTTTACTCATTTTTTGATACATTATTTTTTAATCCATTTCTTAATTATTCAAATAGATAGGGGGAAAGAAATGGAAATAGAAGAAATAAAAGAATTAGTAGAAAACAAAAAATTTACAATGTTAAAAAGTAAATTAGAAGAAATGAATAGTGCAGATATATCAGAAATATTGGATGAACTAGATAACAAAGAAAGTGTAATAATAGTATTTAGACTATTAAAAAAAGAAAAAGCAGGAGAAACATTTTCACATATGGAATCAGACATGAGAGAAAAATTAATACAAGATTTAACAGACACAGAATTAAAAAATGTATTAGATGAATTATTCATGGATGATACAGTAGACTTAATAGAAGAAATGCCATCAAATATAATTCCTAAAATACTAAAGGCAATTCCACATGAAGACAGAAAGGTAATCAATGAATTATTAAAATATCCAGAAGATAGTGCAGGAAGCATAATGACAACAGAATTTATAGATTTAAAAGAAGACATGACAGCAGAAGAAGCACTAAAAAGAGTTAGAAAAATTGGAATAGATTCTGAAACAATATATACTTGTTATGTATTAAACACAGAAAGAATATTAAAAGGTATTATAAATATAAAAGACATTCTATTAAGTAAAAAGGAAACAAAGATAGGAACTCTAATGGAAACAAATATAATATCTGTAAAAACATTAGAAGATCAAGAAGAAGTTGCAAAAAAATTTGATAAATATGACTATTATGCACTACCAGTTGTAGATCATGAAAATAGACTAGTTGGAATAATAACAATAGATGATGCTATAAATGTATTACAAGATGAAGTAGAAGAAGATTTTGAAAAGATGGCAGCTATAACACCAACAGAAGAAGGATATTTTCAGACATCAGTATTTAAACATGCAAAAAGCAGAATATTATGGCTATTGATATTAATGTTATCATCAGCATTTACAGGAAACATATTAACCAAATATGAAGATGCGTTTGCTGTAGTACCAATATTAGTAGCGTTTATTCCTATGATAATGGGAACAGGTGGAAATTGCGGTTCACAAAGTTCAACACTTATAATCCGTGGACTTGCCACAGATGAAATAAAATTAAAAGACATATTTAGGGTACTTTGGAAAGAAATCAGAGTGGCAATAGTTGTTGGTATTGCTTTAGCAATTGTAAACATGATAAGAATAATGATTCAATATCAAAATATGCAACTTGCAATTGTTTTAAATATTACATTAATAGCAACAGTACTTGTATCTAAAATAATAGGTTGTACATTACCACTACTTGCTAAAAGATTAAAATTAGACCCTGCAATTATGGCAGCACCATTAATTACAACAGTTGTTGATGTGTGTTCAATATTGGTTTATTTCCAAGTTGCAACACATGTTATGGGACTTTAGCAAGGAGGGGTGAAAATGAATATAGAAGAAATAAAAGAATTAATTGAAAATAAGCAATTTACACAACTAAAAAAAGAACTTAAAGAAATGAAAAGTGCTGATATATCAGAGATATTAGATGAATTAGACAAAGAACAAGCTGTTATTCTTTTTAGATTGCTATCAAAAGAAAAAGCCGGTATGGCATTTTCTTATATGGAAACAGACATGAGAGAAAAATTAATAAAAGACTTGACAGATACAGAGTTAAAAAATATATTAGATGAATTATTTATGGATGATACAGTAGACTTAATAGAAGAAATGCCATCAAATGTTGTAACAAGAATTTTAAGAAATGTAGATAAAAATGACAGAAAAATAATCAATGAGCTATTAAAATATCCTGATGATAGTGCTGGAAGTATCATGACAACAGAGTTTATAGATTTAAAGGAAAATATGACAATAGAACAAGCATTAGATAGAATACGCCAAATAGGAACAGATTCAGAAACAATATATACTTGTTATGTATTAGATGAAAATAGGAAATTACAAGGAATTATAAGTATAAAAGAATTATTATTGTCAAAAGAAGACACATTGATTTCTGATAATATGGAAACAAATATAATATCTGTAAACACATTAGAAGATCAAGAAGAAGTTGCAAAAAAATTTGATAAATATGATTTATATGCATTACCTGTAGTTGACAATGAAAATAGATTAGTAGGTATAGTAACAGTAGATGATGCTATTAATGTATTACAAGATGAAGCAGAGGAAGATTTTGAAAAAATGGCTGCTATGGCTCCAACAGAAGAAAGCTATTTTGAAACATCAGTATTCAAACATGCTAAAAACAGAATTGTATGGTTATTAATATTAATGCTTTCATCAGCAATAACTGGAACAATTATAACAAATTATGAAAATGCATTTGCTGCAGTTCCATTATTAGTAGCATTTTTACCAATGCTAATGGATACAGGTGGAAATTGTGGTTCACAAAGCTCAACACTTATAATTCGTGGTCTTGCAACAGATGAACTTGAAGTAAAAGATGTATTCAAAATTTTATGGAAAGAAATAAGAATAGCTGTTATAGTAGGAATATCATTAGCAACTATTAATGGCTTAAGAATTTTTGCTCAATATAAAAACTTACAATTAGCATGTACAGTAGGTCTAAGTATAACTACTACAGTTATATTATCTAAGTCAATTGGATGCTTATTGCCTTTACTTGCAAAAAAACTAAAATTAGACCCTGCAATTATGGCAGCACCATTAATTACTACTATTGTTGATATTCTTTCTGTATTAGTGTATTTTAATATTGCGACAGTTATTATGGGATTATAAAATTGTGAAAAATTTGTGAAAACTAGCACTCTCTTATTGACATTGCTAAAATATAGATATATAATAGCAATATCAAAGGAGAGTGTTTTAATATGGAAACAAAACAATTTAAAGCAGAGTCAAAAAGACTACTAGATTTAATGATAAATTCAATTTATACAAACAAAGAAATATTTTTAAGAGAACTAATTTCAAATGCAAGTGATGCAATAGACAAACTAGCATATCGTTCATTAACAGACAAAAACTTGAATATAGACACATCAAAATTAGAAATAAAAATAGAGGTTGACAAGGAAAATCGTAAAATAATAATAAAAGACAATGGATGTGGAATGACAGAACAAGAACTTGAAAACAATTTAGGAACAATTGCTCAAAGTGGTTCATTAGCATTTAAAGAAGCAAATGAGAAAAAGGAAGACATTGATATAATAGGCCAATTTGGGGTTGGGTTTTATTCTGCATTTATGGTAAGTGACAAAGTAACTGTTGAAAGTAAGTCAGTTGATGAAGCTCAAGCACATAGATGGGAATCAACAGGTGCAGAAGGATACACAATAGAACCATGTGAAAAAGAAGAGATTGGGACAACAATAACATTGCACATAAAAGAAGATAATGAAGACGAAAAATATAGTGAATTCTTAGACCAATACAAAATACAAGGGCTAATAAAAAGATATTCAGATTATATCAGATATCCAATAAAGATGGATGTAGAACATCAACACAAAAAAGAAGGAACAGAAAATGAATATGAAACACATATAGCAACTGAAACTATAAATAGTATGATTCCAATCTGGAAAAAAGAAAAAAGCAAAGTAACAAAAGAAGAATATAATAGTTTCTATACAGAAAAATTCAACGATTTCATGCCACCATTAAAAGTAATTCATTCATCAGTAGAAGGTCAATTCACATATAATGCATTACTATATATACCATCACATTTACCATATGATTATTATTCACAAGAATATGAAAAAGGTTTACAATTATATTCAAATGGTGTACTTATAATGGATAGATGTAGCGAATTATTACCTGATTATTTTGGATTTATAAAAGGATTAGTAGATAGTCCAGACTTATCATTGAATATATCAAGAGAAATGTTACAACATGATAGACAATTAAGAATTATAGCCAAAAACCTTGAAAACAAAATAAAATCAGAGCTACAAAATATGTTAAAAAATGAGAGAGAAGAATATGAAAAATTTTTCAATACATTTGGCATTCAATTAAAGTATGGAACATATAACAATTATGGAATGGACAAAGACAAATTAAAAGATTTATTAATGTTCTACTCTTCATCAGAAAAGAAACTTGTAACATTAGATGAATATGTTTCTAGAATAAAAGAAGGGCAAGCAACTATTTATTATGCATCAGGTGAATCTATTGACAAAATTGATATGTTGCCACAAGTTGAAGGTGTAAAAGATAAAGGATATGAAATATTGTATTTAACTGAAAATGTTGATGAGTTTGTAATACAGGTATTACAAGAATATAAAGAAAAGAAATTTGCAAATGTATGTGCAGATGATATTGATTTAGAAACAAAAGAAGAAAAAGAAGAACTTCAAAAAGTAAATGATGAAAACAAAGATATGTTTGAACTTATGAAAGAAGCGGTAGGAGAAGAAGTTGACAAAGTAAGATATACACATAAATTAAAAAATCATCCAGTATGTTTAACAAGTGAAGGAGCAATTTCAGTTAAGATGGAAAAAGTTATTAATTCTATGCCTAATAATGAAGAAAAAATCAAGGCTCAAACTATTTTAGAGATTAATGAAAACCATCCAATTGCTCAAAAGATTAAAGACTTATATGTGAATAATAAAGACGATCTAAAAGAATATACAAAAGTTCTATATGCTCAAGCTAGATTGATTGAAGGCTTACCTATTGAAAATCCAACAGAAATTAGTAATTTAGTTTGTAATTTAATATCAAAATAAATACTTGCAATTTTACGTAAAATATGTTATGATTAAGGCAATTTAGAAAAAGGAGGATAGAGTAGCATACAATAAATATATGTATGCAAAATTTGGGATTTTATTAAATGTTTTTTTGAAAGGAGCGAAAAATATGTACGTAAAAGGATTATCAAATGCAGAGCTGAGAGAATTAAAGGAAGAAGTTGACAAGGAATATGAGGAACGGGAGACAATAAGAAACAATAAGTTGTCAAAAATTGAAGATTTATTGAGCGAGATGGAGATGGATGAAGAAGCCGAAGAGGCAACACTCATTTATTACACTAATATAAATCCGCAATTTTCATATGAATACAAGACAACGGGCCACTGGTATGCTAGATATGCCGAATTATCCAAAGAAGGATTTGCTGACTTACGTAAAAACTATTCGTATAATGATGTATTCAAATACAAAAATCATGTATATGTTTTATTTGATGAAGGGACTGATAGAGATACAACTGGAGGACTGTTTCAAGGTCAAATAAAGGCTTACTATAGAAAATTTAAACTTAAAAAAGTAACAATATAAAAAGAATAACATTTAATAAAATCTTTTCCCCATCCAATAATTGGATGGGGAAATTGTATTATATGTGGCGTATTCTTATTTTTTTCATAAGATATATACATGGAGGTATTGACTATGAAAAAAATATTAGAAGTAAAAAATATTTGTAAAACATATCAATCTCAAAATGGAGAAATAGAAGCGTTGAAGAATATCAGCTTTGATATAAAAGAAGGAGAATATATAAGTATAATAGGACCAAGTGGTTGTGGAAAATCTACATTATTGTCAATAATATCAGGGCTAGAAAATAAAACATCAGGAGAAATTTACATAGATGGAAAAATAGGATATATGTTACAAAAAGATAATCTTTTAGAATGGAGAACAATATATAAAAATGTATTATTGGGATTGGAAATTCAAAAAGAGAATACGCAAGAGAATAGAAAATATGTGGAAGAATTGCTAAAAAAATATGGGCTTTATGAATTTAAAGATAAATATCCAACTCAATTGTCTGGAGGAATGAGACAAAGGGTTGCATTAATACGAACTCTTGCAATTCGTCCTAAAATTTTATTGCTTGATGAAGCATTTTCTGCTTTAGATTATCAAACAAGATTAATGGTTACTGAAGATATTTTTAAGATTCTAAAAGCTGAAAATATTACTGCTTTAATGGTAACACATGATATATCAGAAGGTAGATTACAAAGTAGACAGTATGCTAGATAAAACAATTTGAATTTGATGAAAATGTAATGATTTTGATAAAATTTACATAATATAGTAGTTGTGAAAGATCTTGAAAGGTAAATTAAGTATATTGAAATACGCAATTAATAGTAATATAATGAAAAAGGTGAAGATAATGAAAATGTTTAAGTATAAAAATATAAAAATAACAAAGCAGTATAACAAAGCAAATTTTGTTACACATTCAGGAACATTTCATGTAGATGATGTAATATCAACTGTATTTTTAAGTAAAATTTTTAAAGAAATAAAATTAATTAGAGTTCCAAGTATAGAGAATAGAAATACAAATAATAAGTTAGTTTTTGATATAGGATTAGGAGAATTTGATCATCATCAGAAGAATAAAAATGTAAAATATTTGATATTCAAATCAAAAAGAAAATGTTATGATATTAGAATAATTGACAAAGATATGAACTTTAAAAAAGAAATTGTTATAAGTGATATTAAGCAAGCAAGAAGCTTGTCTAATATTAGCGATTTATTATATGTAGATATTCGAGGGAAATTATGTTGCACTGAAACATTAGATTCGGCAATTAATTTAGTAAAATATAATGATAACATATTTTAATTACTAGGGTAGGTGTGTGATAGCGAAAAGCTGTCACATAGCTACCCTTGAACTATTTATAAGCTGATTTTGGGATGCATTCCAAAAAATTGCCAGTAATTAAATAAAAAAGAGAATTTTTATAAGAAAATAGATGTATATATAGTATAGGGAGAGTGAGTTAATATGAATAAGAATTTCAAAATTAATATGTACTTTGATGAAAAAGGTAAGGAATTAGAAGAAGTAATAAAGCATTTAATAATGAATATTTTTAAGAAAAATATTCAAGCATAGAAAGGAGGCAAAATGCTTGAACAAAAAGAGAAAACGACATACAAAGTAGCAATTTATATAAGACTATCAAAAGAAGATGTAGACAGAGGATATGATGAAAGTGAAAGCATAAAAAATCAAAGAACATTACTAACAGAATATGTGCAAAAATTAGGGGAAAATTATAAATTAATAGATACATATATAGATCAAGGTTTTACAGGGACAAATTTTAATAGACCAGATTTTCAAAGGATGATAAGAGATATAGAAAACGGAAAAATTAATATGGTTGTAACAAAAGACTTATCTCGTTTAGGTCGTGACTATATAGAAACGGGAGAATATATAGAAAAATGGTTCCCAGAAAATAATGTAAGATATGTTTCAGTAACAGATGGAATAGATACTTTTGAAACATCAAATGGCAACAATGATATTGCACCATTTAAATCAATATTAAATGATATGTATTCAAAAGACTTATCAAAAAAAATCAGAACAGCAATGCACACTATGCAAAAACAAGGAAAATGGGTAGGTGGAAAAACGCCACTTGGATACATAAAAGATTCAAATGATAAAAATAAATTAATAATTTATGAGCAAGAGGCAAAAATTGTAAGAAGCATTTTTAATATGGCATCTAATGGAAATCAAGTTGGAACAATAAGAGATTATTTAAATAGCAACAATATTCCGACAGCTAATAAATCAAGATATAATAAAGAAACTTTTTGGGAAAATAAAACAGTAAAAAATATATTAAAAAACAAGGTTTATATAGGCACAACAGTGCAAAATAAAAGAAGTAGAATAAGTTATAAAAATAGAAAAATCAGACAAAATCCAGAAGAAAAATGGGTTGTTGTAGAAAATACACATGAACCAATAATAGATAAAAAAGTATTTGATGTTGTGCAAAAAATGGTAATAGTTCAGAGCTACAATAGAAATGAAAAAAAGAATATGTTTTTGCTAGATGGATTGCTTTTCTGTTACGAATGTAAGCATAAAATAGGTGTAAGAGGAAAAAAGAACGGTAATTATTATATGGTATGCAATAATTATCGCAGAAATTCAAAATTAGGGCTTTGCACATCACATGGATTTAGTTATAATAATTTAGAAGATATTATAATTAATTATATTAAAAATTTATTTCAAAAAATAGATAGTGAAAAAATAGAATTAGAAGTAAAAAGAGGAATGACAAAATATGATTATGGAAAAATACTTCAAAAATTAGAAAGCGAGATAAAATTGATAAATAATAATATTGAACAAATGTATATAGACAAATTAAACAATAAAATAAGTGAAGAAATGTATGAAAGATTATTGAAAAAATTTGGAGATGAAATAAAACAAAAAGAAAAAGAATACATAGAAATTAAAAAACAAAAAGGAGAATTAAAACAAGATGATACAGAAAAAATAAAAAGTATTGTACAAGAATTTTTTGCGTTAAAAGAACTAACACCAGAATTTATGAAAGTAATTATTAATAAAATTGAGATACATCAAGATAAACAGGTAGATTTATATTTCAATTTTAAGCAATTAAACAGAATTACCTAGGTAGTTCTTCTTATTTGCACTGGTATATAACAGTTGTCTAAGAAAACAATACAGTTATCTTAATAAAATACCAAAACATTGAAAAGGAAAATGATTATTGCTATAATAATTTCAGGAGGTGTAAAATGGAATTTAAAGTATGTACTAATATTTCAAGTGAATTTCAAAGCATAGAAGTGTGCATTAATGCACCAGAAAAAAATGAAGAAGTACAAAAATTAGAAAATGAATTATTATCAAAAAATTCTAAGTCAATAAAACAGATAATTGCTATGCAAAATAATGATATTTTTATAATTAATGTATCAGATGTAATAATGTTTTTTAGTGAAGAAAAAAATAACTTTTGTAAAACAAAAGACGGAGTTTATAAAATAAAAGAAAAATTGTATTATCTTGAAGAGGCACTCCCTTCAAAGGACTTTATTAGAATATCTAATTCATCAATTATAAATATAAATCATGTTAAATGCTTTAATACGAGTATCATTGGAAAGATAATAGTTAAATTTAAAGATGGAAATGAAGAAAGTGTTTCAAAAAGGAAAACAACAGAAATTATGAGATTTTTAAAAGATAGGAGTGAGTGATATGAAGAAAATAGAATTCAAAAAATTTTCAATAAAAAAACTATTAGTAACAATTTTATATACAGTTATAATATCTGTATTTATAGGAACTACGACTTTGTTTTTATCATCTGTATATGAGAATACTCAATTAGAAATAATAAATAGTTTGGACAGCGATTCTGAAACTTTAATTGAAATTGGAAAAGCTTATCAAGAACAGGCTGAACAAATTGATAAAAAAGCAAAAGAAGAAAAAGAATTATATGGAGAAGATTATCCTTCAGAAGGAATATCTTTATATAAACTTATTAGTATATTTTCAACAAACAGAATTATGCGAGTATATTCTTTAACATTGATAATAGGCATTGTATTAGGAACTATAATCTACATAGTTGCAATCCAGAAGACCTCAAAAAAACAAGTAATTATTGAATTAATAGTTGCTTTTATGATAATAGCTGTTTCTACTTTTATTATAAATATTGGATATGAAATGATTCTAAATAAAGCAATTAATGAAATTAATCCAACAAAAGTTCAATATTCTACAGATATAGATATCAAAAATATATTGATTTTGTATGGTGTGATTGCAATAGTAGCATATGCTATAAATATGATTAGACAAAAAATATTGACTAATAAATTAAATAAGCAATTAAATATGAAATAGATAATAATTTTTATGTTACTACTATGAAAAGAGAGCTGTTTGTTTTCAGAGTAGTAATATTTTTGTTACAGGATAATGGTTTTGATAAAATTTTCAAAAGAAATCCTTGAAATATAAGCTTTGAATGAAATGACGAATGTGCATGGAAAAATTTTAGAAATTCTATGCAGTTTTATGGTAAGAGTTCACGATAGTGGAAAGGACCCATAAAACAAATTAGAATTTCTTAAATTTTGTAATAAACCGAGGAATGCAATAAAAAGCTTATATTTCAAGGATTTCTTTGTATTAATTAAAAATAAACCATTAACCAGTGACATATTTTCATTAATTTTAAAAGAAACCACTTGATTATTTTTATTTTTTTCTATATATTATAAATAGTTAGAAAAAATAAAAAAATTATAATATAAAAGGAGAAACAAATGAAGATAGTTTTTTGTGGGCCACCTCATTCTGGCAAAACTGTATTTATAGCAAATTTAATTGACAAAATGCCAACAAATGCTTATACAATTATCAGAGCATGTCCTGATGGAGAGGGAACTTGGAGCAACAACAAAAATCAAAAAGAAATAGAAATTGTAAGAAAAAAAGGAAAGTTCACTGATAGTTTTATAAATAATGCATGCCAAGCAATAGACAATCAAACAAATGAAATAGTATTAGTTGATGTTGGAGGAGTAATTTCAAAAGAAAATAAGCAAGTTTTTCAACACTGTGATAGTTTTGTAGTATTAAGCAATAATGAAGAAAAGAAAAATGAATGGTTACAATTTGGGCAATCACTGGGACTAGACTGTGTAGGGTGTATAGATTCTAGATTAGAAGGACAAGAAGAAATATATTCAAAAGAACCATATTTACAAGGTAAAATAGTAGGACTAAAAAGAGGAGAACTTTTGAACAAATCAACTGTAATAGAATCGTTAGTATCAGATATTATTCAAAAGAGCAAATATGCAGAAAAAGATGAAATTCAACATAAAGATATTAAAGAAACAATGATTGATGATACAGAATTAGGGTTTGAACTAGGATATGGAAAAGAGTTAATAACAGAAGATGGAACAGCAATAAAAAAAGTAAAATGGACTTCTGAGGCATTGCCACAAATATATAAAAATATACAAACAAAAATAAAATCAAACCAACCTATAAAAATAAATGGAGTTAGGGCGAATTTTGTTTTGGGGGCTATATGTAAAGCATTAAAACAACAAGGGGCAAAAGATGTAAGTATATATGACGCAAGAAAAAGTGAATATATTCCAATAAAGGAAATTCCTAAGAAAAAAGGTTTAAAACAAACAGAGGGCTTAGCCTATAATATTATTGAAAATAAGGAAAATCTTTTTATGGATATTGACCTTACAAAAGAACAATATTCATTAGAGGATTATGAAAAATGTGTATTACCAGAAATAAAAGAAAACAAAAATTTGTATTTATCAGGAAGAATGACACATTGGTTACTAGCCTCAATAATTAACAGTTATGACTCAAATAAAATATTTACATTTCAGCCAGGTAATGGTTTTACATGCATATATTCAAATAATGAAAAAGACATAGGAAAAATTGTTGATGGTGCAGATGGAATAAATATTAATCAATACTTTAATGATAAAAAGACCAAAACAAAAGCATTAGCAATAAAAGAAGAACAAGGAATAATTTCCAAAATAAAAAAGATATTTGCTAATATTAAAGAAAACAAGGAAAAAATGAAATATTTAGATGATACAATAAAATCTAATATAATATATCCAACAGAACCTATTTCAAACGAAAAAAAAGCATTTCAAGTAGAATTGCCAAAAGAAACTAATGAAGAAACAAAGAGTAAAAAACAAGAAAAATCATTAAATGCAACAACTCGAGATGATGGTATATCTAAAAATTAATATTGGAGGATAAGATGAATACAAATTTAGAATTATATAAGGTATTTTATGAAGTAGTAAAATATAAAAATATTTCAAAAACCGCTGAAAGTATGTATATTTCGCAATCAGCAATAACACAATCAATACAAAAACTTGAAAATATATTAGGAGGAAAAGTTTTTTACAGAAACAAAAATGGTGTAGAATTAACAGAAGAAGGTAAAAATTTATATGAATATATAAAAAATAGTATAGAAACTATGAATAATGCAGAAAACATATTTTCGAAATACATTAATCTAGAAAAGGGAAAAATAAGAATAGGAGGAGGCAATTCTTTATTATCATCTTTAATATTTGAACCACTTTTAGAGTTTATAAAAGAATATCCAGATATTGAAGTTTCTATTGGTAGTGGAATAACTGATGTATTAATGCAGAAATTAGCAAATGGAGAATTAGATATAGTTGTATTAAATTTACCATATAAAGACAAAAAATACTCAAATATTGAAATTATACCATTAAAGGATTCAAGTTTTAGCTTTTTTGCTAGTAAGCAGTATTTAGAAAAGAATCCAATTAAAGATTTTAAAGAGATTGAAAATCATAAATTGATATTGCCAAAATCGTTATCAGCAAAAAAGAAAATATTGGATGATTTTTGTAATAAAGAAAATATATCTTTAACTGCTGATTACGAAGTTTCAAGTTCCTCAATAATGAAAAGGCTTGTACTTAATGATATGGGGATTGGATTTACCAATACGGAAAATTTAAGCGATATTAAAGATAATATAAAAATTATACAAAAATTAGACTTATCAGAATTGAAAGAGGGAATTGCAACATTAAAAAAGAACATGTGTAATAAGGCAACACTTGAATTAGTAAAAAAAATAAAACAATATTATAATTTATAATAGGTTTATTAATACAAATTTGTTCAAAAAAGAACAAAGAAAGGAAAACAAATGATACAATCATATCAAAAACTATTAAAAATAGAATCAAATGCAGAATTAAAATTAAAAGAAGCTAAAGAAGAATTGCAAGGAATAAGAAAAATTTTGTACCAAAAAAAGGATTTTATTGAAGATAGATTAATAGCGTATTTAAAAAGAGAATTAAACATAGATTATTTTAAATTTGAAATTATGGATATCGCTGACAATGAAGCAGATATTTTAGTAAAAAAAGATAGTATAATCTTTAAAGAAAATATTGAAGGTAAAGAATTTATAAATTTTAATGCAGAAGAACTAATAGATAGTAGAATGTTTGATAATAAAGATGAAATAATTGTAGTTGATTTGAATTCAAATGAAATACTGGATTTAGGATATATCTGTGGCTCATTAAATTATAATTTCTTATCATATTCAGATGAAATAAAGAACAAACTAACAATATTTGTTGATTATATTATAAATAAGAAAATTTATAAAAAATGACAGTCTATTTTGACATAAACCAGAAGCAATAAGTATGTCAGATAGAGTCATTGTATTATCAGAAAGACCAGCTACAGTAAAAAACATACACAATATTGATTTTGAAATGAAAAATAGAACACCATTAAATTGCAGAGAAAATCCTAAATTTAGCGAATATTTTAATGTAATGTGGAAAGAACTTGGTGAAAAGAGTATTTAAAATGTTAATCCCAACCAAAAACAATGTTTTCAGTTGGGATTATTTGTTACAACCATTTAAATTCTATTAAAAAGAACACTAATATTTTGCAAATAAATTAAAGGCTTAACAGAAACATATTCCCAATTATAGTTGGACTTTCCAAAAAAGCTAAACACTTTTTGTGATGAATCAGGAATAAATGGTTCATATAAATTTGCAATATTAATAATTAAATCAATACAAGTGGAAGTTATATTATTAAAAATGTCAATATCTTTTTTTACATAAATCCAAGGTGTATTATCATCATAATATTTGTTTGCAAATTGTACTAATTCCTGAATTTTGCATATAGCATTTTTTAAATTACCTGTTTCAATCAAATTGCCTACTGTCTTATAAGTGTTTAAAATATGTTTTTTTACTTCTTCGTCAATAATACCATAAGGGATGAGACCATCAAATTTTTTTACTAAAAAAGCTAAATTGCGATTAACAAAATTACCATATTCACCAACCAATTTTTTGTTATGAAGTTGAATTAATACATCATAACTAAAATTAGAATCTTTTTGCTCTGGAGCTTGAGAAATCATGTAATATCTAATAGTATCTGAATTGTATTTTTCAATAAGTTCTCTAGCAGTTACACCATTGCCTTGACTTTTTGAAATCTTTTCATCATCTACATTAAGATATTCACTAGAAATCATGTAATCTGGAAGGTGATATCCTTCGTTTAAAGAAAGTAATAATGCTGGGTAAATAATAGTATGGAAAGGAATATTATCTTTTCCATGAATAAAATAAGATTTTACATTTGAATTTTTGTAAAATTCATTCCAATCTAAATTATGTTGTTCACAAAAGTATTTTCCTGCTGAAATATATCCTAAAACTGCCTCAATCCAAACATAAATCTTTTTATCATCAAAGCCCTTAATAGGAACATCAATTCCCCATTCTAACTGGCGTGTAATACCACGGTCATGTAATTTTTCTTTTAAATATTTTTTTGATTCATTAATAGCATTAAAACGCCAAGTATCCTCATGTAAATGGACAAACTCTTCTATTTCTTTTTGAAAACTACTAAGTTTCCAGTAAAGATGTCCATCTTTTGAATAGATATATCCGTTGTCATAAATCTTCTGAATACAAGATTTTACAAACTCTTTATGATATGGATTACATGTTAAGGTATAATTGTCATATGAGAATTGTAATTTATCAAAACAATAGCAAAATTCTTTATGATACCGATTAACTATGCTCATAGGATTGCAATTTTCTTTTTGAGCTCTTAAAGTTATAGGTGTACCATGTGAATCAGTTCCAGATACATATAATACATCTGCTCCTTTTTTACGATAGTATCTAGCAATAACATCTCCTGGAAGAAGTGAGGCAATGTGACCTACATGAAGTAGACCATTAGCATAAGGCCATGCTCCGCCTATAAAAATATTTTGTTTCATAATCTTAACCTCCTTTTTATAAATGGTATAAAATATTAGTATATGGTTGCAACAGTTACTATAAATAAATAGTAACAATATAAAAAGTTATGACCATATTATATAAAAAATGGTAAAATAAGTCAATAAAAATAGAAAAAACTGGAAAAATATTAAAACAATTTATAATAAATATTGAAAATTTCAGTATATTGTATTATAGTAAGGAACGAGGTGTCACAATGGAAAAAAGAGATTTATATAACAGATATAAAGAAAATACAAAATTTACAATATTAAAAGAACAAGAAACGCCAGATAATTATTATACATTGGTAGTTTTAGCATTAATACAAAATTCTAAAAATGAAATATTAGTACAAAAGAGAAGTAAACAAAAGGGTGGAAAATATGGATTAACATCAGGTCACCCAAAATCTGGAGAAAATAGTTTAACAGGAATTATAACTGAAATAAAAGAAGAATTAGGAGTAGAAGCATTACCACAAGAATTAGAACTTATGTATTCTACTAGAGATGATAGTGATAGATGTTTTTATGATTTATATTATTTAAAAAAAGATTACCAAAAAGAAAATATGCAATTACAAAAAGATGAAGTTGATAAAGTTTATTGGTTTCCCGAAAATAAAATAAAAGAATTGTGTAGTAATGGAGAGTTCAAAAAAAGCCACATAGAAGCATTTGAAATTTTAATGAAAAAAATTAATGGAAAATATTGACAAAATTAAAAAATGGGTATAAAATGGTAAAAACTGGAATAAAGGGAGGCGAAAATTATGCCTATGGTCGCTCAATGGGATATAAATGACGACTGTAATCTAAATTGCAAACATTGTAGAGTTTTAGATAAAAACACAAAGGAAAAAGAATTAACATTAGAACAAGCAAAAAGCTTATTAGCACAATTATATTACTGTGGTACAACAAAATTAAATCTTTCAGGAGGAGAACCATTTTTAAGAAGAGATTTATTTGATATATTGGATTATGCTACAAAATTTGATGACATAGTAATAACAACAAATTGTACACTTATAAATGAACAAATAGCAGAAAAACTAACAAAATATTCAAATGTAAGATTATCTATAAGTATAGATGGAATGGAAGAAACACATGATAGATTTAGAGGTAGAAAAGGAACATTTCAAAAGGTAATAGATACATTACCAATTTTAAAAGAAAATGGAATTAAGTTTTCAATAAGATATACACTTACCAAAGACACAATAGAAGATGCAAAAAAAGTGCTAAGATTAGCTAGCCAAAATGGTGCAGAGGAATTTAATACAAGGAGAGTAATATTAACGGGAAATGCAAGTGAA
This sequence comes from uncultured Clostridia bacterium, assembly GCA_934167135.1. Classification (GTDB taxonomy): domain Bacteria; phylum Bacillota; class Clostridia; order TANB77; family CAG-508; genus CAG-269. The sequence continues at coordinate 4,951 of CAKPKI010000001.1, read as the reverse complement.
GATTTAATGATATCTAATGAAGAATACAAAAATATAATTAAAGAATTAATATACGAATGTAAAAAGTTAGGTATTAAATTTAGAACAGGTGACCCACTATTAATTCCAATATTTCCAGAGGTTTTTGGAATAGACTTAAAAGAAGCAAGTGAGTATTATGCTGGTTGTGAAGCTGGAGATGAAATTATATATATTGATTTTAAAGGAAATGTTGGTGCATGTTCATATATACCTATGTTTGCTGACAATATTAAAAATAAATCGCTAGATGAAATCTTAGAAAAGAACAAGCTATTTGTTACACTAAAAGAATATAAAAAAAGTTTAAAAGGAAAATGCCAAAAATGTACATATAAAATGATATGTGGAGGCTGTAGGGCTACAGCATTAGCATTAAAGAAATCATTACTAGAAGAAGATCCACTATGTTTGTTATAGTTTTTAATATTGCAGTTTTTGCAATACATATAAATTAAATAGGTTTATTACCTAGAAAGGAGCTCAAAATGAAAAAAGAAGTTATGAAAACAGAGGTAAAAAACAAACCAGTAAATGAAGTAAAAAATGAAACAAATAATAAGAAAAAAATACTAACATGTAGAATGTGTGGATAAAATAATTATCTAAAAGGTGGCAGTCATAGATTGTCATCTTTTTATTTGAAATAAAGGAGGATTAGAATGAGTATATTTCCAAAAAAAATAGTAAAAGGTACTGATTTATTTACAACATTTCATATGAAAATTTGTAATAATTCAGATGAAGATGTTAATGGTCAGATAAAGTATAGAGTAATTATGCCAGATGGAAAAATTGATGAATTTAATTTAAATAGAATTGAGAAGGTTGAAGCAAAATCAGAATTGAATAAATACGATAAATATTATATAAAAAAGGAATTTCCAACAGGAAGATATTTTGTGGATGGCACATTTTGGTGGAATGGTATGAACATATTGTCTGAAACAAATAAGAATGATTTTTTTGATGTAATAGAAGGAGAATGAAATGAGAAAAATAGATGGATTGAAGTTTTTACAAAAGAATTTTCCAGATTTAACAGTTGACTGTTTATTTGTAGATAAAGTTGAAAATTTGGATGAAAATCAATTAGAAAAGAGTAATTTATGGAGAGTAAGAGGTGGACGAACAATTGGTTCTGAATTGAATTTACCACAGGGTACTTTTTCTGATAAAAAAGAATTAAAAAAGTTTATGAAAGAACAAAAACAAAAAGATAAGAATATGGAGTTTGTAATACATAGAGTATCACCAGAGTATTTCTCGGCTCCTTTTGTTGGTACTTTGGCTGTATATAATAAAGGAGATAGACCTGGAATAAAGATTGAAGTACAAGCGGTTACAAAAGAGTTGGTTAAATCTATAGATAAGGGTAAAAGACCAAGAGATTGGGAAGCGAGTCTTATTTTAGATTATGAATTTTTGAGCAAATCTCCTAAAGTTTTAAAAAAGTCTTCTAATTTGAATATGGATTTTTTGAAGTATCCTATTGTTGTTATTCATGAGATTGGTGAACAAATTTTTGAAATATATGAAAAAAATGATAAAGAAGCGGAAACTTATACTAGATTTAATATTTATGATTTAGGACAGGTTCTTTTAGATGACCATAGAAGTAAAGAGTCGTTTATGGAAAAATATAAATTTACTCCCGAACCAGTTGATATGTCTAATTTTAAGGTGAAACAAAGGGAAAATGATGAATTGTCACATTAAAACAAAAATATACATAAAATATAGCAAACATACAAATGTCAAAATGAAAGTGATGTGATAGATTTGAAAAATAAAGAAATAATTTCCAATGATAGAAAAAAATATTTAAGAAAAATAAAAATAAGGAAAATAAAAATTTTAACTACGCAAATATTTATAGTTATAGCTTTTATAGCATTGTGGGAGATTCTTGCAAGCAAAGGAATAATAGATAGTTTTATAGCCAGCCAACCATCTAGAATAGTAAAAACATTTATGAATTTATCATCAAATAATTTATTAGAACATTTAAAAATAACATGTGAGGAAACATTAATTGGCTTTGGATTAGGTAGCATTGCTGGTGTAATAATAGCAATAATACTTTGGTGGTCGCCATTTATATCTAAAGTTTCGGAACCTTTTTTGGTGGTTTTAAATAGTTTGCCTAAAATAGCACTTGGACCAGTAATTATTATTTGGGTAGGAGCTGGAATGCCAGCAATAATTGTTATGGCGTTATCAATTGCAACGGTGGTCTGATGACAACAAATAGTGGCAAACCTGCCAAAGCCTTGAATACAGCTGAAAAAAGCAGTTTTATTGATGGACAAGTAATGGCAGAACTGTTCTCAAAAATAAAAGAAAAAGAAAATATTGAAGATAATTTAAAAATAAAAGTTGATAAAACACCTAAAAAAATTCTAAATAGTAATACAACAGACTTTGCAGATCAAATGAGATATTTTAGAAACTTGAAGGGCTATAGTCAAAGACAAGTTGGAGAAAAAATTGGTGTAAGTGAAGACACATATAGAAGGTATGAATTAAATGAAATTGAAGTTACAGATATAAAAAAGATAAAGAAAATAATAAAAGTTCTTGATTTTTCTGAAAAACCAATATTATCAGATTATGTAGAATTTTTAATGTCTGGACCTGATAAAATATTAGTTAATTTCTTTAAGAAAAGTGGAATATCTAAAAATGAATTTGCGAGAAAAGCGGGAATTAATAGAAGGAGCATATTATCATGGATTAATAAAGAAAAAGCAGTATCAGAGGAATGTTATTACAAAATAAGAAAAATTATTGAGGAATATGAAATTCAATTATCAAATTAAGATTAAATGGAGTAACTTAGTTACTCTATTTTTATACAAATTTAAATATAAAATATACAATAAATAATTAGTAGAGGTATAAAAAAAGTCGAGTAGGTTGTTGTTAAAAAATAAAAGCTGAAATAAGACATGAAGTTATACTAGAATAAAAGAGAGGAGAGAAATTATAGCAAAATATGACAAAGTATAAAAAGTATTATTTAACAAGTGAGTCAGTAACGGAAGGACATCCTGATAAGGTATGCGATTTTATATCTGACTCTATTTTGGATGCTTGTTTAGAACAAGATAAGAATTCAAGGGTTGCAGTAGAAACACTTATATCAAAAGATAAAGTAATTGTTGCAGGTCAAATTACTTCGGATGCAATAATAGATATTGAAAAGATAGTTAGAGAAAAATTAAAAGAAGTAGATTATACAGATTCAAAAACAAATATGGATTATAAAACTTGTGAAGTTGAAGTAAATATTACAAAGCAAAGTAAAGATATAGCATTAGGTGTTGATTATGGAGGAGCAGGAGATCAAGGAATTATGTTTGGCTATGCAACTGATGAATCAGAGGATTATATGCCATATCCAATAAGTATTGCAAACAAATTGTCAAGGAAATTAGCGGAAGTAAGAAAAAATGGAGAAATACCATATTTAAAATCAGATGGAAAAGTTCAAGTTACGATTGAATATGTAAATGATGAGCCTTTCAGAGTTGATACAATATTAATATCTGCTCAGCATTTTGAAAATGTTAATATTGAAACATTACAAAAGGATATATTTAAGAAAGTAATAATTCCAGTTGTACCTGCAGATATGATAGATATTGAAACAAAGTTTTATATAAACCCGACTGGACGATTCGTTTTAGGTGGAGCTGTAGCAGATACAGGATTAACTGGTAGAAAAATTATGGTAGATACATATGGTGGATTAGCACATCATGGCGGAGGGGCTTTTTCAGGTAAAGATGGAACAAAAGTTGATAGGTCTGCTTCATATATGTTAAGGCATATTGCAAAAAATGTTGTTGCAAATGGACTTGCTAGAAAATGTGAGATACAACTTTCTTATGGCATAGGAGTAATAGAGCCAATCTCAATTTATATAGATTGCTTTAACACAAATAAAGTACCAGAATGGATGATAATAAAATTAATTAAAGCAAGATTTGACTTGAGTCCACAAGGTATAATCGAATATTTAAAATTAAGAGAACCAATATTTTCTAAGACTACTAACTATGGACATTTTGGTAGGGATGGATTTGCTTGGGAAGAATTTGTTCAAATGTAAATAAAAGTATAAAAATAACTTGAATAAACTTCGATTAAGAGTTAACATAGAGCAAATTTAAGAAACATAGGAGTGAATAATTTGAATACTACTGATTTAGTTGGGAAAAAGTTTGGAAAATTAACGGTTATAAAATTTGACAGAGTAGAATATAAAAGAGATGCTAAAGGAAAGAATAGAGATAGAGGATATTGGTTATGTAGATGTGATTGTGGCAAGAAAGTAACTATTGCTAGAAATGATTTAGTATCAGGAAAAACAAAAAGTTGTGGATGCTTATGTAAAGAAAATGCAATAAAAAATAGAAAAAGGAATTTTATTGATTTAACAGGTAAAAAGATAAATGAACTTAAAGTTATAAAAATTGAAAAGGTAGAATACAAAAAATATAAAAATGGAGTTAATAAAGCAGAATATTATTGGAGATGCAAATGTGATTGTGGACAAGAAGTAGTCATAAACGGAAGATATCTAAGGCAAGGGAAAATAAAAAATTGTGAAGAAGTAAAAAGAAATCAAACAAAAACATATACTCAAATAGGAAATGAGTACAAGAGAGAGAATATCTTAAAAGAAGGTACAAGATTAGATAATTTGAATAATAAATTATCTAAAGCAAACACGAGTGGAGTTAGGGGTGTATCTTTTAAAAAGGATAGAAATAAATATAAGGCTACAATTGAATTTAAGAAAAAAACTTATTTTCTTGGGTATTTTGATAATATATTAGAGGCAAAGGAAGCAAGAAGAAAGGCAGAAGAGAAATTTTACAAGCCTATTTTAGAAAAATATGGATATAAAAAAGAAATAGAAGAA